>NZ_JBHYMK010000011.1:0-164122 GCF_042743065.1 Streptomyces sp. NPDC058872 | reverse complement strand
TCCACCACGAAGGCGCTGATGCCCTTGGAGCGCTTGTCGGGGTCGGTGACGGCCATCACGGTGTAGTACTCCGACTCGCCGGCGTTGGTGATCCAGCGCTTGACGCCGTTGAGGACCCAGGAGTCGCCCTCGCGCACCGCGCGGGTCTTCATCCCGGCCGCGTCCGAGCCCGCGTCGGGCTCGGACAGGCAGTAGGAGAACATCGCGTCGCCCTTGGCCAGCGGGCCGAGGTACGTGTGCTTGAGCTCTTCGGAGCCGGACAGGATCAGCGGCAGCGAGCCGAGCTTGTTGACCGCCGGGATCAGCGAGGAGCTGCCGCAGGCGCGGGCGACCTCCTCGATCACGATCACCGTGGCGAGGGCGTCGGCGCCCGCGCCGCCGTAGGCCTCCGGGACGTGCACCGCGTGCAGGTCGTTGGCGACCAGCGCGTCCAGGGCCTCCCGCGGGAACCGGCCCTCCTCGTCCACCGCAGCCGCGAACGGAACGATCTTCGCCTCCGCGAGGGCACGCACCGACTCCCGGAGCATGTCGTGCTCCTCGGAAGGCCGGTACAGGTCGAAGTCCTTAGCCATGATGTGGAGCTCCCCTAGACGCTTGTGGCACTGAGTACCCTCAGCAAAACACACTCAGTGCCATGATGCCAGGGCGCCCCGACACCATGGGGTGTCGGGGCGCAGAGGGAACCGCACGGTTTGCTTTTTCAGTCAGAGGCTTCCGTGAAGTTTCCTTGCTCCCTGCGGCGCAGGGCCGCGTCGTAATCGGCACCGAGCGTCCGGGCGCGTCCCTCGGTGAGGTCGAGGCCGGTGAGCAGTGCCGGGGTGCAGATGCTCGGCATGAAGTGCTGGAGCAGCACCGAGACGCGATGGAGCAGGTCGCTGCGGTCGCACAGGATCTGGGACATCGCCTGGACCCCGGAGAAGGCGCCGGAGAAGAGCTGGGCCGTGTCCGTCACGTTCACGTGGACGAGCAGTTCCCCGCGCGCCTTCGCGACCATCAGGATCTCCGAGACCTGATCGATCCAGGCCTGGAAGGGGGCCACCCGGTCGACCCCGGTGGCACCGCTGTCCAACGCCAGGGCGACGCTCGCCCGCACCAGCGCGTCGCACTGCAAGCGGTGGGCGAGCAGGAAGGCCTGGTCCGCGAGTTCTTGGAGCTTGATCGCCTGCGGAGCCAGGGGCACGTCGAGCATCTGTGCGTCGAGCACGCCCAGGGCCAGGTCCTCCTTGGAGGCGAAGTGGAAATACAACGCCCCTTTGGTCACCCCGGCGCGCACCAGGATTTCGCCGATGGTCGTGCGCTCGTACCCGCGCTCCGCGAAGACGGTGGCGGCCGACTCCAGGATCGCCCGTCGGGTCTTTATTGCACGCGCTTGCTGAGCCAAGGCGCCTCCTGCTGTGTCGCTGTCCGTGCTCACCGTGTGACGTGAAGCATTGAAAAGAAAACCGCGCTGTACGTATTCTAAATCGGGCGGACAGGCCGCCCGGGGGTGCGTGGACGCAAGGGGGATCCGTGGTAAGGGACTGTCCGGAAACGAGGACGCACGTCCCCGGGGAGTTCGTCCATCGAGCGGACCCCGCGGACATCATTCCCACGGGTTGGACCCGATTGTCGGAGAGTCGGTTCTCCGTCTCCGCCCACTTCCCTGCCGCACATCCCTTCTTCTCCCCGGTTACGGGCGATCGTCACGACCCGGTGCTGGTGGCCGAGACGATACGTCAGGTGACCATGCTCCTCGCTCACGCCGAATTCGGGGTACCCGTCGAGGACCAGTTCGTCATGTACGGCCTGGGCTACTCCGCCGACGCCGAGGTCCTCGCCGTGAGCGGGCTCTCCCCGGACGTCACCGTCGACGTCACCTGCTCCGACGTGGACAGCCGGCGCGGTGGTCTCCGCAGCCTGCGCACCACCATGGTGTTCACCCGTGACGGCCGCCACCTCGCCACCGGGACCGGCATGACCCGCTGCACCTCGGCCTCCGCCTACCGCAGGATCCGTGGCGAGCGCATGGCCGCACTGGGCCGCCCGGTTCCGCTGGTACCGGGTGTCGACCCACAGCTGGTCGGTCGCCGGCGCAGCGCGGACGTCGTCCTCGCCCCCGGCACCCGTCCCCGTCAGTGGCAGCTGAGGATCAACACCGGACACCCCACGCTCTTCCGCCGCCCGAACGACCACATACCGGGGATGTTGCTCCTCGAAGCAGCCCGGCAGGCGGCCCTGGCGACGCTCGGCGGCGGGGCCTTCCTGCCGACGGCCATGGACGTCTCCTTCTCCCGGTACGCCGAACTCGACAGTCCCTGCTGGATCGAAACCGAGGTCCTGACCGGGGGAGATCCCCGGACGGTCGCCGTCAGGGTCACCGGACTGCAGGACGGCCGTGCCGTCTTCCTCTCCACGATCACCTCCCCGACCCGGGACCTGGCGCTGGTCGGCGCACGCCGCGACGCCTGCCTGGCGGGTTGAACCGGACCAGGGCCATGGGACCTCGCCTCTTGATCACCGGTGCGACCGGATTCATCGGCAGCCGGGTGGCGGCGCTCGCGGCGCTCGCCCCGGAGCCGGCGCACGTACGGCTGCTCGCCCGCCGCCCCGTCGTCCCGTCGGAGGCACTCGCCACGGCCGCCGAGGAGGGGGTGCGCGCAGTGGACCGCCCGACGGTCGAGGCCGTCCCGGGCGACCTCCGTGATGCCGAAGCGCTCCGTCGAGCCTGTGCCGGCATCGACGTGCTGGTCCACTGTGCCTCGGCGGTCGGTGCCGGGGAGGAAGTGTCCCGCGCGGTCAACGACGAGGGCACCCGGGCCCTGGTCGACGCGGCCCTGGAGGCCGGGGCGACCCGGATCGTTGCCCTCAGCACCGCATCCGTCCACGGCCGCGGCCCCTTCCGCGCGGCGAAGCCCGGCAGCCTTCCGCTCGCCCCCGGATCGACGACCAGCCGTACCCGGGCGGCAGGAGAGCGGCACGTCGTGGATGCGGGCGGCACGGCACTGCGACCGCACCTGGTGTACGGCACCGGCGACCGGCAGGTGGTGCCGGGAATCGCCCGGCTCCTCGCCGCGCTGCCGGGACCACTGGACGGCGGGTCCTCGCTGCACTCCATGATCGACGTCGAGGCACTGGCGCGTGCCGTGCTCGGCGCGGCGCTCGCGCCGACGGTCCAGCCCGGTCCGCACTACGTCGGCCACCCCGAGCCGGTCCCGGTGACGGAACTGATCGCCGCAGTCGAGGGGCTCGTCGGCGGTGCGGCGGAGCGGCCCCGGGACCGCGCGGTCGACATCGCCGGAGCCAGGGACCTGCTCGCGGGCCTCCCCTTCGCGGGCCACCACCTGGACATGCTCGCCGTTGACCACTGGTTCGCCGACGAGCGGCCCTGGCAGGACTGGGGCTGCGACCCCGGTCCGGGTTTCGGGGCGGGCTTCGCCGATCACCTGCCCTGGTACCGGAAGCTCCTCGGCGACACGCCCTGAGCCTTTCCCCGCCGCGCCGCGGGTCCGTGCGACGTTCCCCCGTGCGGTCACCCGTGTGTCCCGGTGCGATGTGCGGCGCGGAGCCGAGGTTCACCCCGTCGCCCCCTGTCGCTCCATTCCACCAAAGCGACTGCTTGGTAATGTGCCGATTGCCGATGCGCTTCCCGTGCTTTCCGGCCGAGCCCTTCGCCGGGGCGCGCGGAGCGGGGCGAACACCCCGTGCTGCCGTGCCGGGAAAAGGCGTGGCCGAGAGGGGAAAGGGAGTCCTTCCGGAAGTGAAGAGGGCCATCGATCAACCGGGCGGCGGTGCGGCAGGCGTCTTGTGCCGCTGCTTCCGCGCAGGGCGAGAGCCGTCCGCGCGACCCGGGATGTGATCCGCGCTCGTGCCGAAGGCCCCGCCGACCACCTTCCGTTCCCTTTCCGTCCGCAACTTCCGGCTCTTCGCGGCCGGACAGTTGGTGTCCGTCGCGGGAACCTGGACGATGGTCGTCGCCCAGGACTGGCTCGTCCTCGGCATGACCGGCGACTCCGCCACGGCCCTGGGGGCCGTCACCGCCCTCCAGTTCGCCCCGGTGCTACTGCTCACCCTCTACGGAGGGCGCCTGGCCGACCTGTACGACAAGCGGATGCTGCTCACCCTCGCCAACCTGGCGGCGGGGGCCTTGGCCCTGACTCTGGCCGTGCTCGACCTGACGGGGACGGTGCGGCTCTGGCACGTCTGGTTGCTCGCCCTCGGCGTCGGCATCGTCAACGCGGTCGAGGTCCCGACCCGGATGTCGTTCGTGGGGGAGTTGGTGGGCAACGAACTGCTGCCCAACGCCTCCGCGCTGAGCGCCGCCTACTTCAGCATCGCCCGCGTGGCCGGACCGGCCCTCGCCGGACTGCTCATCACCGCTTTCGGCACCGGTTGGGCCATCGCCCTGAACGCGGTGAGCTACCTCGCCACCGTCGCCGGGCTGCGCATGGTGCGACCGGAGGAGTACCGGGGGTGCGTCGTGGAGGACGCCGCCGCGGGGCGGGAGGAGGCAGAGGTACGGGTGAGGGACGGGCTGCGGTACGTCGCCTCCCGCATCGACCTCACCCTGCCGATGCTGCTCGTCGCCGCGATCGGCCTCTTCGGCATGAACTTCCCGTTGACCCTGCCGCTGCTCGCCAAGACGGTGTTCCACGCCGATGCCGCCTCCTTCGGCCTCCTCAGCGCCTCCTTCGCGGCCGGCTCCCTCCTGGGGGCCGTCGCCGGCACCCGGCGCAGCGGGCGTCCCGCGGCCCGGACCGTCATCGGCGCGGCCCTCGCCTTCGGGGTGCTGGAGGCGGCGGCCGGGTGGGCGCCTGGCTTCATCGGTGCGGCCTGTCTGCTCGGACTCACCGGATTCGCCTCCGTCTCCTTCCTGCAGGCCGCCAACCACCGCATCCAACTCGGCAGCGACCCCCACTACCGGGGCCGGATCCTCGCCCTCTACACCGTGATCCTGCAGGGCACCACTCCGCTGGGAGCCCTGCTCGTCGGTCTGCTCACCGAACGGCTCGGTGCCCGCGCGGGCCTCTGGTTCGGCGGCCTCGTCTCCGCCGCGGCCGCCCTCGTCGCGCTCCTCTTCGAGCACCGGCGGACGCGCCGTCCCCCCGACCGGGAGGAGGTGCCCGAGGTGCCCGAGGACGCCCGTGCCCACCCCCGCTCCGGCATCGGTCCCGACGAACGGCCGGTGCGCGGTGCCACCCCCGGGGGCCAGGAGGGGTGACCCGTCGCCCCGGGGCGACGGGTCCGGTGGGGGCGCGCCGGCCTCATCCTCGGGGGCCCACCGCCCCGTACCGCGCGAGGAGCCGCTCCCGACGGGACGGTTGGAGGTTCGCGCGGGTCACGTCCCCGTCGTAGTGGGCGAGGACCCGCGGGTCCATGACGCGTCGCCAGAGCGGGGGCACGTACGCGAGGACGATCATTCCCGCGTACCCCGTGGGCATCTCGGGGGCCTCGTCGAAGTGGCGCAGCGATTGGTAGCGCCGGGTGGGATGGGCGTGGTGGTCGCTGTGCCGCTGGAGGTGGTAGAGGAAGACGTTCGAGGCGACGTTGTCGCTGTTCCAGCTGTGGCGCGGGGCGCAGCGCTCGTACCGACCGCTCGGGGCGAGCTCCCGCTTGAGGCCGTAGTGCTCGGTGTAGTTGATGACTTCGAGCAGGCAGAAGCCGAAGACGGCCTGGGCGGTGAGGTAGGGCAGGACTCCGGGGCCGAAGGCGAGCGCGAGCGCCGTGAAGAGCACGAGCGACAGGGCCCAGGAGTTGAGGACCGTGTTGTGCGGGCTCCACACGGACCGTCCCCGGCGTCGGAGGCGTCGCGCCTCCAGGCGCCACGCCGAGGTGAGGCCACCGAGGACGGTCCGCGGCAGGAAGCGCCAGAAGCCTTCGCCGAGCCGGGCGCTCGCCGGGTCCTCCGGGGTGGCGACGCGGACGTGATGGCCGTGGTTGTGCTCGACGTAGAAGTGCCCGTACCAGGTCTGGGCGAGCGCGATCCGGGAGAGCCTGCGCTCCAGGGCCTCCGTCTTGTGCCCCAGCTCGTGGGCCGTGTTGATGGCGATGCCGGCGACTCCACCGAGGGTGAGGGTCAGCCCGATCCGGTCGACCGCGGAGAGGTCCCCCCGGGTGATGAGCCAGCAGCCGAGGACCAGACCGGCGTACTGGAGGGGCAGGTACAGGAAGGTGCACCAGCGGTAGTAGCGGTCCTGTTCGAGCCGGGCGATCGCGCTGTCCGGCGGGTTGGCGGCGTCCTTGCCGATGAGGTGGTCGACGACGGGGAAGACCGCGTACAGGACGAGGGGCCCGGTCCACCAGAAGACGCCGAGACCGGTGGCGGTCGCCAGCCCCCAGGAGAGGAAGGGAAAGGCCGGGATGAGCAGACCGAGCAACCAGAGGTGGCGCTTGGGGTCGCGCCAGGCGACGGGTGCTTCGGGAGCGCCGGTGACCCGGGGCGCTTCCGGCGTGTCGGGGGAGTCGCTGGGCAGGGGCACGACCGGCTCCTCACGGAGGGTGGACACTTTGCATGTCTTCTGTCCATTTTATAGACGCCTTCCCTGCTAACCGTCAATGCTTTGGACAGTGCCCCCTGGATAAAGTGGGGACACGATGACACGTTTCCGCGAGAGTGTTCGGTCCCTCCTGCGCGAGCAGGTGCTCGATGCCGCCTACCGCCTCGTCGCTGCCGAAGGGTGGGGCGGGCTGCGCATGGCCGCCGTCGCGCGGGCCGCCGGCATCAGTCGACAGACGCTCTACAACGAGTTCGGCTCGAAGGACGCCATAGGCAATGCGCTGGTCCAGCGCGAGCTGGAGGGCTTCCTGCTCGGCATTCAGCGTGAACTCGACGCTCACCCGGGTGATTTGGAGGCGGCGGCTGCCGCGGGCGTCGGCTACACGCTTCAGCAGGCCGTGGACAATCCGCTCATCAAGAGCGTCCTCCTTGCGGCCCGGGGGGGCGAGGACGACCTCCTCGCCTACCTCACGACCCGCCCGGAACCGGTCTTCGGTACGGCGATGGCGATGCTCGACGCGTATGCGATCGAGGCCTGGCCCGATGTGGACGAGGAATCCCGGGGGCTCGCCGTCGAGACGATCGTGCGGCTCACCGTGAGCCACATCGTCCAGCCGGCCGCCGCACCCGAGGAGTCGGCGCGCCGCATCGCCAGGATCACCGCGAGGATCGCGTACCCCGGTGGCGCGTGAGCGGCCCGGGCGGGTGAAGGGGCGGCCCGGTGCGGTCCGGGCGTCGGCCCGGCCCTTCTCCGGTCGGCCCGCTCCGCTCCCCGCATCCACCGGGGCCACGGGGCGTCGTGCGGCTCGCGGGTGGCCGCCGCTCCCTCCCGGCGTCACCGGAAACGGGTGAGGTCCGCTGTCGGACACGGGGGATCTCCGACAGCGGACCTCTGTTGAACATTCTACGAGATGTTCGAGCGTGCTTCGTCCGCGGGGCGTCGGTGGCGAAAGGGCGGGGCGGCGGGGTACACCTCACATGAGGCGCGGACGCGGCCGACGGCCGGCCGATCGGTGCCGGACGGGTCCGGCAGCCGGGGCCCGTTCCGTCGCGCCGCCGGTGACGAGGAGGTCGTGGTGGAAGGCAGGAGCAAGGGGTTCGTGCGGTCCTTCAACCGTCTCGGCGGGTACGGCTTCGTCGTCCCCGTGGGCTCCGAGGAGCAGGTCTACTTCAGTGCCGAGGACATCGAGGGCGAGGACCGGGTCCTCGCCGAGGGACAACAGGTCACCTTCGTCCTGGTCCTCGGCGAGGGCCGCTTCGAGGCGAAGGAACTGCGCGTCTGACGGGGGTCGGTGTGCGTCCGACGCCCGGTGGTACTGTGCCGAAGCCAGTCGCACCTTTGTACGCACCTGAGCGGGTACGTGCACGGGTCAGGGAATCCGGTGCGAGACCGGAACTGACGCGCAGCGGTGAGGGCGACGGGCGGCGCATCGGCCACTGGGCAGCACGACGGGCCCGGGAAGGCGCTCCGTCCGGCTGACCCCGAGTCCGAAGACCTGCTGGCGGCCCCGGCGGCACGTGGTCGTCCGGGGAGCACCGTACGACAGGCTCCGCGTATGAGCCGTGGACGCAGAGGAAGTTCCGTGCTGCTCGCACCCCCGGTCCGCTCCGCCCTGCCCGCCCTCGCCGGCATGCTCCTCCTCGCCGCGACGGCCACCGCCTGCGGTGGTGGGCCCACTGCCGCTCCGTCCGGGACGGGAGCCCCGGAGCGCGCCCGTCCGGTGGCGCTCGACGACAACTGCGGCCGACCGGTCCGCGTCGACCGGACCCCCCGGCGTGCCGTCGCCCTCGACCAGGGCGCAGCGGAGATCATGCTCTCCCTCGGCCTCGCCGACCGCATGGTGGGCACCGCGACCTGGACGGACCCGGTGCTGAAGGGCCTGGAACGGGAGAACGCCAAGGTTCCGCGACTCGCCGACCGCTATCCCTCCTTCGAGAAGGTCCTCGACGTCGAACCCGACTTCGCCGCCGCCTCCTTCGCGTACACCCTCGGTGAGGGCGGCGTCGCGACCCGCGAGCGGTTCGAGCAGTTCGGCATCCCCACCTACCTCTCGCCCACCGATTGCGTCGGCAAGGACAACAGCGGCGACGGCGACGGGGTCCGCACCCGCCCGCTCACCATGGAGACGGTCTACGGCGAGATCCGGGACCTGGCAGAGGTCTTCGCGGTCCCGGAGCGGGGCGAGGAACTCGTTGCCCGGCTCAAGGCCAGGGTGACCGGCGCCACGGCGGCGGCCGACTTCACCGATGCCACCGTGCTCTACTGGTACTCCGACGCGGAGGCGCCCTACACGGCGGGCTGCTGCGGGGCACCCGGCATCGTCACGAACGCGCTCGGGGCGAAGAACGTCTTCGACGACACCCGCGAGGAGTGGCCCCAGGTCAATTGGGAGACCGTCGCGGACCGCGACCCCGACGTCCTCGTGATCGGCGATCTGACACGCCGGGCCCAGTCGGCCGAGAGTGCCGCCAAGAAGATCGAGTTCCTGGAGTCCGACCCCGTCACCCGGAACATGACGGCGGTGAAGAACAAGCGGTACGTCCTGCTCAGCGGCCAGGCGCTCAATCCCACCCTCCGTACGGTCGAGGGCATCGAGAAGGTGGCGGCTGCGCTCCGCTCGTACGGGCTCGCCGGGTGACCGCGCACCCCCGGAGCGAGGTCGCCGCCGCTCCCGGTCGGGCCCTCGGAGCCCCCGGCGGCGGGAGCGGAGACGCCCCGCCGTCGGTCCGGACCGGGGCGCTGCTGTGGACGGCGCTCGGGTCCGCCCTGCTGGCCCTGTCGGTGGCCGTGGCCATCACCATCGGGCCGGCGGACATCGGAGTCGGCGAGGTCGGGTCCGTGGTGACCGCGCACCTCACCGGCGGGACCTCGACGCTCTCACCGATCCGCGACGGGATCGTCTGGGACCTGCGGTTGCCCCGTACCCTCCTCGCCGCCGTCTGCGGAGCCGGACTCGCCGTCTGCGGAACGGTGATGCAGGCGCTCCTGCGGAACCCGCTCGCCGACCCCTTCGTCCTCGGTGTCTCCTCCGGAGCCTCGACCGGTGCGGTCGCGGTCGTCGTCCTCGGCGTCGGCGGGGGCCTCCTCTCCGTCACCGGTGGCGCCTTCCTCGGAGCCGTGGTCTCCTTCGCGCTCGTCCTCCTCCTCAGCCACACCCTCGGCGGCTCGACGGACCGGGTGGTCCTCGCCGGTGTCGCCGCGATGCAACTCTTCTCCGCCCTCACCTCCTTCGTCGTCATGACCGCGGCCGACGCCGAGACCACCCGGGGAGTGCTCTTCTGGCTGCTCGGCTCGCTCGCCGGCTCCGGCTGGACCGAGGTGGGGACGTGCCTCGCCGCCCTCGCCGCGGCCCTGCTCGTCTGCGGAGGGTACGCAAGGACCCTGGACGCCTTCGCCTTCGGAGAGGAGGCCGCCGCCTCCCTCGGCGTCGCCGTCGTGCGGACCCGGCTCGTCCTGCTGTGCGTCACCGCCCTCCTGACGGCCGCCCTGGTCTCCGCCGCAGGCGCGATCGGCTTCGTCGGCCTCGTCCTGCCGCACGCAGCCCGTGCGCTCGCGGGGCCCGGACACGCCCGCCTCCTGCCGATCACGGCCCTGGCCGGAGCGGTCTTCCTGGTCTGGGCCGACACGCTCGCCCGCACGGTCCTCGACCCACAGGAGGTGCCGGTGGGCGTGCTCACCTCGCTGATCGGCGTGCCGGCCTTCGTCCTCGTCCTGTACCGCACCAGGAGCGCCCGATGACCGAAACCGCGGACGTGAGGACGAGCGCCGGCACCGGACTCGCCGCCGATCGGGTCGTGCGCACGGCCGCTGACGTCCTCGTCCTCGACGGGGTCAGCGTTCGGCTCGTCCCGGGGACCGTCACCGGGCTGCTCGGACCCAACGGATCGGGCAAGTCCACACTGCTGCGCCTCCTCTCCGGGGTCCTCGCCCCCCACTCCGGGACCGTCACGCTCGACGGGGAGCCACTGGGCGGGCTCGGTCGCCGCACGGTCGCCCGGCGCCTCGCCGCGGTCGAGCAGCAGGCCGACACCCAGACCGATCTGACCGTCGTCGACGTCGTCCGCCTCGGTCGCGTGCCGCACCGCCGGGCCTGGACCCCGGCCTCGGCCGACGACGAGGCGGCGGTCCGCACCGCCCTCGAACGCACCGGGCTCGCGGACCGTGCGCGGCAGCCCTGGCGCACCCTCTCCGGCGGCGAACGCCAGCGCGCCCAGATCGCCCGCGCCCTCGCCCAGGAGCCGCGCGAACTCCTCCTCGACGAACCCACCAACCACCTCGACGTCCAACACCAACTGGACCTCCTCGCCCTCGTCGCCGGCCTCGGCCTCACCGCCGTCGTCGCCCTGCACGACCTCAATCTCGCGGCGATGTACTGCGATCGACTCGTGGTCCTCGCCCGCGGGCGGGTGGTGGCGAGCGGGGCACCGGAGGAGGTGCTCACCGAGGAACTCATCGCCGAGGTCTACCGCGTCCGCAGCACCGTGACCCGACCGGGCCCCGACGGGCGCCCGCACATCCGCTTCCTGGGTACGGTGGGCCCATGTCCAGGCCCGAACCCGAATCCGTAGCACCCGATTCCGCCCCCGCTGCCCGCCCCCACCAGCGGACTCCGGGAGCGCGCGAACTCGCGTCAGCGGCCGAGGTGTTCGGCCTCCTCTCCGATCCCACCCGGCTTCACCTGGTATGGCTGCTCACCCGGGGCGAATCCGACGTCGGCGCCCTCACCGAGGCGTGCGGGGCCGCGCGGCCGGCGGTCAGCCAACACCTCGCCAAACTCCGCCTCGGCGGGCTGGTCCAGTCCCGCAAGGACGGCCGTCGGGTCGTGTACGCGATGCCCGACGGACATCTGAAGCGCCTGGTCGTCGAGGCGATCAACCGTGCCGACCACCAGGTGACGGGAGAGCCCTGGCACGACTGACGTTCCTTCCCGCACCCGAAGGCGTCAACATGTGCGCAATCGTGCACGTGTCGGCTACGGTGGAACCACCAGCCGTTCGCCGTGGCCGACCGGGGGCACCCCCATGCTGTCCGTCCTGCGCAACCGCACCTACCGACGCCTCTTCGGCGCCCAGGTCGTCGCCCTCGCGGGCACCGGCCTGGCCACCGTCGCACTGGGCCTCCTCGCCTACGACCTGGCCGGGACGGACGCCGCCGCCGTGCTCGGCACCGCGCTCGCCATCAAGATGGCCGCCTCCGTGGGGATCGCCCCGCTCGCCGGCGCCCTCGCCGCACGCGTGCCCCGCCGTGCCCTGCTCGTCTCGATGGACCTGGCGCGGGCGACGGTCGTGCTGGCGCTCCCCTTCGTCACCCGGGTCTGGCAGGCGTACGTCCTGATCCTGCTGCTCCAGGCCGCCTCCGCCCTCTTCACCCCGACCTTCCAGGCGACGATCCCCCAGGTGCTGCCCGAAGAGCGCGACTACACCGAGGCGCTCTCCCTCTCCCGACTCGCCTATGACCTGGAGAACCTGGCGAGCCCGGTGCTCGCCGCCGCCCTGCTCGCCCTGGCCCCGTACGACTGGCTCTTCACCGGCACCGCCGTCGGGTTCCTCGCCTCCGCCCTCCTCGTGCGGACCGCCCGCCTGCCCGCACCCGGGCACGCACCGGGCGGACGGTCCGACACGGAACGGGACGTCGACGCGGGAACGGAGCCCGGGGCCGAACCGCGGGCCGGGGCTGGGGGGCACGACCGGTACGCCCGGGTGGCCTTCGGCATGCGACTGCTCCTCGCCACCCCGCGCCTGAGGGCCCTGCTCGCGCTCGACCTGGCCGTCGCGGCAGCCGGGGCCGTGGTCCTGGTCGACACCGTGCTCCTCGTCCGCGACGTCCTGGGGCGCGGCCCCGGGGACGTACCGCTCGCGCTCGGCGCGTACGGTGCGGGATCCATGGCCGTGGCCCTGCTGCTGCCCCGCGTCCTGAACCGGCGGGACGATCGGGGGCTCATGCTGGGGGCCGCCCTCGTCCTGCCCGGTGCCCTCGTCCTCCTCGCCCTCGGCCTCTCCGTCGCGCCCGGCCCCTGGTCCTGGCCCGCCCTCCTCGCCCTCTGGGGGTCCTCGGCGCGGCCGGTTCGGCGGTGCTCACCCCCGGTGGCCGGGTGTTGCGCCGCTCCGCCCGGAGCGATGACCTGCCGGCCGCCTTCGCCGCCCGGTTCTCCCTCTCGCACGCCTGCTGGTTGCTCGCCTACCCCTTGGCCGGAGTGCTTGCCGCGCGGGTCGCTCCCGCGGTCTCGGCGGTCGTGCTCGCGGCGTTCGCCCTCCTCGGGGCGGTGGCCGCAGTGCGCCTCTGGCCCCGGGACGACCCGGCCGCGCTGGAGCACGACCACCCCGAACTTCCCTCCGGGCACCCGCACGTGGCGGGAGCGGGCGCTTCCCACGTGCATGCGTTCCACATCGATGACCTGCACCGGCGATGGCCCCCACCACCAGGACGGGCGAAGGCGGCCGTCCGCACCGCGGTGCGGACGTCGAGCCCCGGACGCTGAACGCCGCTCCGCCGTCCGTGCGGTGTCTGCGGCTACGGGGTCTGGAAGCCGGCGTCCCGAAGGAGCTCCTGCGCCGCGGGCGAGGACAGCCAGGTCACGAAGGCCGTTGCGGCTTCGGCGTTCTTCGACTCCTTGAGGGTGGCGGCCGGGTAGGAGGCGACGGCGTTCTGGGCGTCGGGGATCTCGACCGCGTCGACCTTGTCCCCGGCGCTCGCGACGTCGGTCTCGTAGACGAGCCCGGCATCGGCCTCGCCGAGCTCGACCTTGCTGAGCACCGCGCGGACGTTCGGCTCCTGGGAGACCGGCCGCACCGTGACCTTGTGGGCGTCGAGGATCTTCCGGCTGTACTTTCCGGCCGGAACCTCGGGGGCGGCGAGCACGACCTTCAGCCCGGGATCCGCGAGGTCGTCGAGCCCGTCGACCCCGAAGGGGTTTCCCTCGGCGGTGGCGATGACCAACCGGTTCTTCGCGATGACGGTCGGAGTGCCGGTGTCCGCCCGGACCTTGTCCATGCTCTTGGTGTCCGCGGTGACCAGGGCGTCGGCGGGGGAGCCCTGGGCGACCTGGGCGACGAGCTCCTGGGAGCCGGCGAAGGAGAAGGCGACCGTCGTCCCGGGGTGGTCCTCCTCGTACGCGGCCCCGGCCGTCTTGAACACGTCCGTCAGCGAGGCGGCCGCGAGCACCGTCAGCCGGACGGAGGGCGCCCCGGAGCCCTTCGGTGCGTCCCCCCGTTCGCCGCTCCCGCAGGCGGCGAGCGGAGCGAGCAGGGATACGACGAGAGCGGCCGTGGCGACACGACGTGGGGTCAGTGGCATGTGCGACACGTTAGGCAGTGAAGGC
The DNA here is from genome assembly GCF_042743065.1 of Streptomyces sp. NPDC058872. Taxonomy (NCBI): domain Bacteria; kingdom Bacillati; phylum Actinomycetota; class Actinomycetes; order Kitasatosporales; family Streptomycetaceae; genus Streptomyces; species Streptomyces sp. NPDC058872. Next base: position 150,331 of record NZ_JBHYMK010000011.1, on the reverse strand, counting down.
TCGCATCTGCAACAAGTCTGTGGGAGTCTCCATGGCTGATGAGAGGTGGATAGGAGGAAGGGATGAAGAAGGGCGCCTCTTGGGGGCCCGAGGCCTTCCGCGCCCTGTCCGCCCCCGGGGACGTCCCCCGGGGACGTCCCCCGTCCTCCGCACCACCCCGGGGTCGATGCCCTCCCGCCCGCTCCCACGACCGTCGTGCCCGTTGCTTCGCCGTTTCCGTCATGCGTCCGAGGGTCCCCGGCGCACGTGCCCGCCGGTGCTCAGCGGGACCCGAAGGCCTGCGTCCAGTACGGGCCGCCGGCCGTGTGCAGACCCACGCCGATCTCCTTGAAACCGCAGTTCAGGATGTTCGCCCGGTGACCGGAGCTGTTCATCCAGGCGTCCATCACCTGGGCCGCGGTGGTCTGCCCCTTCGCGATGTTCTCGCCGTACGACGACCACGCGTACCCGGCAGCGGTGATCCGCTCGCCGGGCCCGTCGCCGTCCGGGTTGGTGTGGTCGAAGAAGTTCCGCGCGGCCATGTCGTCGGAATGCCCCTGGGCCGCCTTCGTCAGCAGGGCGTTCTCGCTCAGCGGCCCGCAACCCGCCTTGGAGCGCTCCGCATTGACCAGGCTGATCACCTGCTGCTCCGTGGAGCCGGAACCGGAGCCGCCGCCGGAACCGGATTCCGTGCGCGTGGCAGTGGGGGCCGCGGTCGACGGCGGGGCAGTCCGCGTCGCCCGCGGAGACCGGGACGGTGCCGGAGAGGAGGTGCGCGGAGCCGTCGACGCGGTGGGGGAGGGGCGGGCGGTCTTGCTCGGGGTCGGCGATGCGGAACGCGAGGGAGTGGCGGAGGGGGAAGGCGTGGTCGTGACCGTGGTGGGTGCCTGCACCGTGGGCAGGTCGACGCCGTTGGTCGCCGCGAGCGTTCCCTCCCGGGCCCCCTTGTCCTCGTCGGGACCGGTGGTCAACACGAAGGCCCCTCCGGCGACCGCCACCACGGCGATGCCCGCCGCGAGGACGGCGCGCCTGCGGTCGCGCCGTCGCTGCCGCCGGCGGCGACGGGCCGCGCGGGCGCTCCGGGCGCCGCGCCCGAGGGTCGGAGCGGTGGCCGTCGTGGCGGCGGCGAGGGGTGCGGTGTCCGCGGCGGCCCCGGTCGCAGAGCCCTCGAAGCCCGCCCCCTCGAAGCCCGCCCGCTCGCGTATCCCCGTGAGGAGCATCGCCGCGGGCGGCACCAGCAGCAGTCCGGCGAGCAGCCCCTCTGCCGGGACGAGCCCGCTCCACAGCCCCGCGCAGTGCGCACAGCTCCGGGCGTGCCGAGCGATGCGCTTGCGCCACAGGGCCGAGGGACGGCCGTCCCAGGTGCCCGTCTCGTACTGCAGGGTCGGACAGGGAGGGTTCTGTGCCAGGGCACGCACGACCACGCGCGCGGCCTCCAAGCGGTCCTTCATCCGTTGGATCCGCACCGCCGTGTGCTGTGGTGACAACTGGAGGGCGGAGGCCACCTCGTGACGGGTCAGTTCGCCGGCGCACTCCAACCACCAGAGGGAGAGCAGGTCACGGTCGTCCGGCTCCATCCAGCGCGCCGCCTCGGCGGTTTCCCGCCGTTGCCCGGACAGGTTCAGCCGGACCACGGTCAGCTCCACGAAATCGGTACCCGGCTGCGCAAGACCGCGGGCGTCGTCGAGGTCGCCCGTCGGTATGCCGGCCTGCTGCTGCCGGTGCCAGTGGCTGCGCACGCCGTTCATGGTGATCGCCACCAGCCAGGACCTGAAGCTGTCCGGGGAGCGCAGTCCGCCGAGCCCGGCGAGCGCCCGCAGCATCGTCTCCTGCACGACGTCGTCGACGTCGTGGTGACCGTTCAGCGCCCGGCCCACGATGTTGTAGACCAGGGGCAGGTGCAGCTCGACGAGCCGGTCCTGGGCCCGGGGGTCTCCGCCCTGTGCCGCCCTGACCAGTTCCGTGACGTGCTGTGCGCCCATGCTCCCCATCACCCTGTCTGCTCCCGCCGTCGTCGATGGCCAACGGATGGGAGAGCACGGGGCGGCGGGCCCGATAACAGAAAACCGCGAACGAATTCCAAGAACTCCGTCCTCCGGTGGGGGAGGCCGGGGCGCACCCCGGGGCTTCGTGGCTTCTGCGAGCGGGAGCCGCTGGGCATCCGCCAAGAGGTCGGGGACGTGACCGGGCTGGGGGACCTCGACCGGCGGTTCGGCGTCGCCCCGGGGGTACGGCTGCTCGACTACGCCCCGGACAGGGCCGCCACGGCGCGGACGTGCCGCACGGTGCACCGCAGCCTGAAGCCCGGTGGCGAGTTCTTCGTCCTCGCGCAGAAGCCCGACCACCGTGTCGACCGGGCCGGGACCGGTGCGCTGCCCCGGCCCGTTCATCCGCGCGGACCCGCTCGGATGCCCTCCCGACCGGCAGCGGGCAGGCTGGTTCCCGGGCCGTGCTCGCGGTCGAGCGGGGAGACCGGAGAGGAGAGGGACCCATGGTCAGGCGGCGCGGGACGGGTCCCCGGGTGAGCGCGGACGTGCGGTTCCTCGCACGGCTCGCGGTGCTCGCGGTCGTCGCTTCGGTGATCGTGATCCTGCTGCCGCTGGGGAACGGCGGACTGGAGGTGGTCGGTGCCGGGCTCCTCGGCCTGGTGCTCTGGGCCGTCGGCACCTGGTGGTTCGTGGCGCGCCGCGGCTCGGTGCGCCTGCTCGGTGCGCTCCTCGCGGTCGGCGCGCCCGTCGCGGTCCTGGTGCTGCTCGCGCACGGCGGCCGCTGGGTGACGGCTCTGGTCCTGGGCCTGTGCTGGGGAGCGGCCTTGGCCTGTGCCCGTGAGGCGCTGCGGAGGTCGCGCCCGGAGCGGCCGGTACCGGCGGTGCCGGCCGTCCGCCCGGAGCGACCGGTCCTGATCATGAACCCGAAGTCGGGGGACGGGAAGGTCGCCCGTTTCGGGCTGGTCGAGCGGGCGGAGGAGCTCGGTGCACGAGTGGTCCTCCTCGACCCGTCGACCCCGACCGACATCGCCGCACTGGCCCGGCAAGCCGTCGCCGAGGGCGCGGACCTGCTCGGCGTCGCGGGCGGCGACGGCACCCAGGCCCTGGTCGCGGCGGTTGCCGCCGAGCACGACCTGCCCTTCCTCGTGGTGTCGGCGGGCACCCGCAACCACTTCGCCCTGGACCTGGGACTCGACCGCGCCGACCCGGCCCGTTGTCTGGAGGCGCTGGTCGACGGGGAGGAGCTCCGGGTCGACCTCGGCGACGTCGCGGGCCGGGCCTTCGTCAACACCGTGTCCTTCGGGGTGTACGCCGACGTCGTCCAACGCCCCGAGTACCGCGACGACAAGGCGGGCACGATCCTGAAGGTCATGCCGGACCTCCTGGTCGGCGAGGGCGTGCGACGGCTCGATGCGCGCGTCGACGGCACGGCCCTCTCGTCCCAGCAGGCGGTGCTGGTCAGCAACAACCCGTACGTCTCGCCCGACGAGCTCAGCGGGAGCGGTCGCCGGCCGCGTCTCGACGACGGTGAACTGGGCGTGCTCGCGATCCGGGTCGAAGACGCGACCCAAGCCGCCGACCTGGCCGTACGGGGTTCGCAGTCCAGCGGGCTCACCGTCATGGCCGCGCAGCGGGTCGAGGTGACGTCCGACGCGGACGAGATCCCCGTGGCGGTCGACGGCGAGGCACTGCAGATGCCCACCCCCGTCGTGTGCACGCTGCGCCCGGGCGTCCTGCGGGTCCGGGTTCCCCGTGACCGTCCGGGCGCTGCGCCACCGGTGCCCCCCGTGAAATGGCGCCGGATCCTCGACCTCGCCTTCGGGACCGGGACGGCGGCGCCCTGAGGGGGCGAAGCGCCTCGCCCCCGAGCACGGCACGGAGCCTCCGGGTGCCGCACGAGGAAGGAGGGACCCGTCCGGTCGCGGTCCTGACGGGGGACTCCGGGGGTGACCCGGTGACCCGACGCATCCGAGGTCGTTGGCAAACCATGAAGAAGATCATTGCCACCGCTGCCCTCGCCCTCACGGGTCTCGCGCTCGCTTCACCGGCCCATGCCGACGACGACGCCAACTTCGGAAGCGGCGTCAACGCCGCGAACAACTGGAACTTCAGCGCCGCCGCCGTCTGCTTCCAGGAACTGGCGGTCGTCCCCGTGGGCGGGGCCTGGACGGGCGACACCGTCAACCACTGCGCCAACGGAAACGTCCTCGACCACGGCACCGGCTGAGCGGCGGGCCCGGACCACCGCCCCTCTGCGGCCCGCGCATCGGGGCGGGCCGCGGAAGGGCCTTGGGCGACGGACCGGTCCGCGCCGCGAGCGCGAGGCCCGTCGCAGGGGCAGCCGCCCCGGTCCGCCGGTCGTCCCCGACTTCCACCCGGCCGGAGGTCCGGGCGATCGGAGGCCCCCGCGCCGGTCGCCCCGGATCAGCAGTCCAGAGCGTGCCCGGTCGTCGAGTCCACGTGGTCCGGGACCGTGTCGTGGCGATCGCCCACGCTCGACGTCCCGGTGGGCTCGAACATGAGGAGGGAGGCGCCGGACGGAGCCTGCGGCTTGTGTTCCGTGCCCCGGGGAACGGTGAAGACGGATCCCCGGGAAAGCGTGACCGTGCGTTCCCCGGCGGGCTCGCGCAGGGAGATGTCCAGCTCGCCGTCGAGCACCAGGAAGAACTCGTCGGTGTGGTCGTGGACGTGCCAGACGTGCTCGCCCTCGACCTTGGCGATGCGGACCTCGTAGTCGTTGACGTGCGTGACGATGCGGGGGCTCCACAGGGCGTCGAACGAGCTCAGGGCCTTGCTCAGGGAAATGGGATCGCTGCTCATGGGGTCAATCCTGGGGCCTGTCGCACGACCGTCGTGAGTGCTAGGAATTGCACATGGCGAAACAATCCTCGCACCACGATCGGGGGGCGCGTGCGCACCGGGTCGTCGTGATCGTCGACGCGAACTCGAACCCCTTCGAGCTCGGCTGCGCGACCGAGGTCTTCGGCCTGCGCCGACCGGAGATCGGCCGCGACCTCTATGACTTCGCGCTCTGCTCCCCCGAGCCCCGCACCCTGATGCGGGACGGATTCTTCACCCTCACGGGAGTGGCCGGTCTGGAAGCGGCCGATGCGGCCGACACCCTGATCGTCCCGAACCGGCCGGACGTCGAGGTGCCCCGCCGTCCCGCCGTGCTCGACGCCGTCCGGCGGGCGCACGCGCGCGGTGCCCGACTGGTCGGCTTCTGCAGCGGCGCCTTCACCCTGGCCGAAGCCGGCGTCCTCGACGGGCGACGGGCCACCGCCCACTGGCAGTGGGCGGATTCCTTCCGGGCCCGCTTCCCCTCCGTCCACCTGGAAACGGACGTGCTGTTCGTGGACGACGGCGACATCCTCACCGCTGCGGGGAGCGCGGCTGCGCTCGACCTGGGATTGCACGTGGTCCGCCGCGACCACGGTGCGGAGGTCGCCAACTCCGTGAGCCGGCGACTGGTCTTCGCGGCACATCGGGACGGCGGACAACGGCAGTTCGTGGAGCGCCCGATGCCCGATCTGCCGGACGAGTCCCTCGCCCCCGTCCTGTCCTGGGCCCAGGAGCGCCTGGACTCGCCCCTCACCGTCTCCGACCTCGCGGCACGTGCGGCGGTCAGCCCGGCGACCCTGCACCGCCGTTTCCGGGCGCAGTTGGGCACGACGCCCCTGGCGTGGCTCACGGGGGAACGACTCTCCCTGGCATGTCGCCTGATCGAGCGGGGGGAGTCGCGCTTCGAGGTGGTCGCGCGACGCAGCGGGCTCGGCACCGCCACCCATCTGCGCACCCTCATGCGCCGCGAGACCGGCATCACGCCGTCGGCGTACCGGAACCGGTTCGGGCCGGAGGCCACATGAGGGGCTTCCGGCGCTGCCGCGTTCGGCCGCGGTGCACTTCGACCACGCCGGCTGCGGGCACGTGCAGCGCGTCATCACGGTCCGCATGGGACGGTTCAACGGGTTCGTGCGTGGTCCGATACGGCTGGACCCGTACGGGCGTCATGAGCGTCACGGCGATGCTCCTGGCCATGGCGGTGGGCTTCCTCCCGCCCGTGGGGCCACCGGAGACGGGGCGGGAACGAAGTCGCATCGACCTCGCGGACACGCACGCGTTCAGCCACCCGCACAGCTTGACAGCCAAGAACAAGAAGGTGGAAGCGGCGTCAGTCCTCCGTGTCGGCTGCCTCGATGGCCGCCAGCGTCACGGTGCCGTCCTCGGCGACCGACCAGCCGGGGTTGTGGCACACCTCCCAGCGGTGGCCGTCGAGGTCGGCAAAGTAGCCGTGGTAGCCGCCGAATGCCGCGCGCTGCGGCTCTTTGAGGACGGTTGCTCCTGCCGCACGGGCCCGCTGCATGGCCTTGTCGACTTCGGCGGACGAGCCGAGGTTCTGGGCGAGGGTAAAGGACGTGCCGACTGTTGCCGGATGTCCGGTGTCGGCACCGAGGTCAGCCAGGGGGAAGAGCGCCAGGGCCAGTCCCTTGCCGATCTGGTAGAAGACGATCTGCTCCAGATCGAGCAGCGGTGTCCAGCCCAGGCCATGGCTGTAGAACTGGCGGCTGACCTTCACGTCCTCGACGCCCAGTGTCACCAGGTTCAACTGCTGGTTCATGAATCGCCTCCATGTGTTGCTAGGAGATCGCCACCCGGCAGCAAAGCTACCGTTGCAACAGGGCGAACGTCGCCTGATGCGGCACCTAATAGCCGGTCGTGCCGTCGAGCATCTCGCGCAGGATGTCCAGGTGGCCGTTGTGTCGGGCGGTCTCTTCGGTGAGGTGGAGGAGGATCCAGCGCAGGTCGACGCGGAGGCCGTTGCGGATGGTTCCCTCGGCCTGCTCGTCCAGGTCGTTCCCGGCGACCAGTTCTCGGTACCGGGCGCTCTGTTCGGCGTATTCGTCGAGCAACTGCGCGAGCGGGAACTCCACGGCGATGCGCATCTCGCGGTCCGGGTCCTCGTCCGTCATGGGGGCCCGGTCTTCCTCGCCGAGGAAGATTACTTGGAACCAGTAGTACTCGACCCAGCGGAGGTGGTTGATCACTCCGCTCATGGTCATCAGCGGCGAACCCGGCAGGAGCGCCTTGCGGGCGTTCTCCGCAGAGACGCCTTCGCACTTTGCGCGGGCGGTGTCCCGCGCGTAGTCGAGGAAGGTGGTGAGCTGGGTGCGCTCGTCCCACGCGGGCGGTGTGTCATTGATCCTCGTCATCGTGCGAAGTGTCCCCGATCACCGCGACCGACGTCGAGGCATGGAGCGACGGGCCCGACCTGCGCCGCTCCGCTCCTCGTCCGGCGGGTCGCTCCGGGCATTCAGCGCCGGTGGGCCGCCCGGCACGATCCCCATCACCGGCGGACGAGCGCAGGGCCGCCGAGTGCGCGCATGCCGTAGGGGTAGAGCCAGGGGCTCCAGGTGCCGGCATCGAGCGCGTCGATCGCGAGCAGCGCGTCGGATGAGTTCTTGCAGTGGGGGTGCCGCACGGCGAAGGCCGCGATGCGGGCGCGCAGGGTGGGCAGCCAGGCGGCGACGAGCTGCGGGTCTCCGTCGTGCCACCAGGTGAACTCCAGCTCGTCCCAGAGGAGTTCGGTGGACCAGCCGAAGGCGAGGCGGACCACGCCGGCGTCCGCCTCGGGACCGGTGAGCCTGGCGATGTGGTCCAGCCACGGCTCCAGGCCACCCGTCGCATGAGCGATCCCCTCGATCAGGCCGGTGACCTTCTCGTACGGCCGGCCATCGGTCACCGCGAGGTGCAGCAGCGCCCCCAAGGCCCGCTCCACCGCGGTGCGCTCGGCCACGGGCCAGTCCGAGAGCCGGGCACCGCGACGGCCGAGGCGCCCCATCTCGTCCGACGGGTCGGTGCCGTCCCCGTCCGGGCCCCAGCGGCGCAGCGCACGAGGGATGAAGCGGCGCCACAGGACGGGGTACTGGTCCTCGTCCCCATGGCTGGCGACCTCACGCATGAAGTGCCCGAGGAGGTCATCCGGCACGTCGGCAGGGGCACCGCCGAGAACGCGCAGCTCCGACTCCGGAGTGCAGTGCGCGCACCCGCCGACCGGACGGTCTAGCGCAGGCGGCGATGCGAAGGCCTCGTCCACCTCGGCGAGCGCGTCGCGCCACATCGTGTACGGGGCGGGTGCGAGGGGTTCGGACATGCGGGGACCTGCCGCGGGGACTCCGCGCGGCCGACACCGGCGAAGGGCGCGACGTTACCAGCCTGCCGGTCGACGGGCGCGACTCGGGTCTGCCCGGAGCGACGGGCGGGGCGGACCCCACCGTACGGAGCGGGGGAGATCAGGCGTCCAACCGCAGCACCAGCTCGTCGATCTCCGCTCCCCGTGCGTTCGCGAACCCCCGGTCCTCGCCGATGACCTCGAAGCCGCACTTCTCCAGGACCCGCACCGAGCCGATGTTGTCCGCCGCCACCCGGGCGAGGAGCGGGCGTTCAGGGGCCTCGGCGAGCAGCCCCCGTAGGGCCGCGGTCGCGATGCCCCGCCCCCAGTGGGAGCGATCGATGAAGTAGGTGACCTCCCGTTCGCCCGGATCGCCGTACACGGCCGCGTGCCCGACCACGTCGCCGTCCGCGAGCACGGTGCGGGCGACGACGACGGGCGAGGCGAGGATGCGCTTCCAGTGCGCGTCGAAGTGGGCCCGGTCCGTGGGGTCCTCGGCGGTGAAGGCGGCCATCCGATTCGACTCGGGATCGCTCGTGTGCCGGAAGAACACGGGCAGGTCGCTGGGGTGCACGGGACGCAGGGACACATCCATGGAAGCCATGGGGCCGACCCTAGCGACCGTGGGGGAAGGGCGGGAGCGAGGTGGACCGCTCCGCACTCGTCGATCGGCAGGTGCGGACCGGCGAACTCCCCGTCGAAGCAAGCCGGTCGCGCCACAGTGCGCAAAGCGATCACCGGAACGGGCGTGACCGCCGGAGCGAAGCCCACGGGCTGGACGTGACTCCCACCCCCACAGGCCAATGCGCCTAGGCGCAGATGTGCTTGAAGGCGCTCGCGCCCGGTCTGGCGACGAACCTCACTTCGTGCCCGGCATCGTCGGTGAAGACGGCTTCCGATTCGGACTTCAAGGTCATGGTGCCGAGTTGGGTGGGGTCGTCCCATCCCTCGGGCGGGTTGCCCGAGCCGTCGGAGAGCGGCGTCTCCGCTTCGAAGTACGTCGAGCCGATGCGGGCCTCGTCGATTCCGCCTGTGCGTCCCGTCGACTTTTGGTCACGTTTCGATAACGCGGCGGGATGGGGCGGGAGCGAAGGCATCGGTGGTGTTGAACGCCCTTCTCCCGAACGACGAGGAAGCCCGTGAACGACCTCAGGTGCCGTCCGCCCCTGCGCCTTGCAGCCGGCGGAGCCGTTGTGCCCGCCCCGGTCGCCGGCCCGGGCGCCGCCCGGGCCGCAGGAGTTCCTGCGGGGGAGGGCCGGTGGATCGGGGCGTCCCCGCCGGGTCGGCACCACATCCGTGCCGTGGCGCCGGGGTGCATCCGGTGCGGTGGCGGGACGGTGTCCTACGGTCCGGACGGGGCGGGGTCCTTGACGTTCCGGTGGCCGAGGGCGCCCTGAGGGCCCAGGGCCCGTGCCGTCCGCCCGAAGGGCGGTGGATCCGGGCGGGCGCCCCTCGGCGCCCGTCCGTCGGCGTCCGCGGAGCACCGCGGACGCCCCAGCAGTGGAACGTACGTCTATTCTCGCTGGGCGACGTCTACCGGATGAGCAGATTCCGGTAGGGCGTGCGGGGAGCGATCGGCTGCCGAGCTCCCTCCTGCGGGGCTGCCGCCAGGCCTCCCCGGGCATGCCACCCCACGTCGTCCGGCCGGACTTCAGGAGCACCATGACGGAGTACGCGGGACCGCCCATCGCCGAGCGTTCGGACGCGGAACTGGCCGAACTGATGCGCGCCGGCTCGGCGCAGGGGGTGATGGCCGAACTGTACGCGCGCCACCGGTCCGCCGTGCTGGCCTATGCGCGGACGTGCTGCCGCGATGCGCACACGGCCGAGGACCTCGCGGCCGAGGCCTTCGCCAGGACGCTGGAGGCGGTGCGGTCGGGCGGGGGCCCGACCGGGCCGTGGCGGCCGTACCTGTTGACCGTGGTGCGGCGGACGGCGATGGCCTGGACGGCCACGGCACGGCGGGCGGAGCTGACGGAGGACGTCGAGCGCTGGCAGGACGCCGTTCCGCACGCCCAGGGCGGCGAGGAGTTCGCTCTGCGGGGCGAGGAGGACGACCTGGTCGTGCGCTGCTTCCGCACGCTGCCCGAGCGCTGGCAGGCGGTCCTGTGGCACACGCTCGTGGAGGAGGAGAGCGCCCAGCGGGTGGGGAGCATGCTGGGGCTGAGCGCCAGCGGGGTGTGGTCGTTGGCGGAGCGAGCCAGGGAAGGACTGCGCGAGGCGTACCTGTCGGAACACGCGCACGGCCCGACGGCTTCGAACGAATGCCGACGGTACAGCCCCCTGATGGCCGCCGCGGTCCGGCGGAGCCGTCGTGGGGCCGGCCGCCACTTGGACCGGCACCTGGGCGAGTGCCGCTCCTGCCGCAGGGCGTTCCGGGACCTGAGGGAGATCAACTCCCGGCTGCGCGCGGTACTGCCGGGCGCCGTGCTGCTGTGGGGGGCGGAGCAGTACCTCTCCTCATACGGGGCGACGGCTGCGGTCGCGGCCGTCGTGCCGGTGAGCGGCGGAGCGGCTGCCTCCGGCGGCGCCGGTGCCCCGTCCGTCCTGTCGACCGCGCAGCTCGCCGGGGCGTCGCTGGCCGTCACCGCGGCACTCGGCACCCTCGCCTACCTCGTCGTGCCGACCGAACCGGATCCCGTGCGCGCCGCCCCGCCCGCCGTCCAGGAACTCCGCGTGCTGCCCGAAGCCGCTTCGGCCGGCACGCCCGCTCCCCCCGACGAAACCGTGCGCACCGCCGATGCCGATGCGTCCCCCTCGACCCTGCCGGTCCTCGCCCGTGCGGAGACCACCAGCCCGCCGGTGACGGCCCTGCCGCCCGGCCCCGGCGACCGCACCCGGCTGCGGATCGACGCCACGGGGCTGTGCATGGAGATTCCGGGAGGGAGCAGGGAGGCGGGGGCCCAGCCGCGCGAAGCGGCGTGCACCGGTGCGGCGCACCAGGAGTGGGACGTGATCCCGCAGGAGAGACGCCGTCGGGTGATGCTGAGGAACGCGGGCACCGAGCTGTGCCTTTCCCACACCGGTACCACCGTTGACGGCGCTCCCGTGCGGCAGACCGCCTGCGACCCTGCCGACGCCCTGCAGATCTGGACGATCAACCGGCACGACGACAAGGGCACCGCAGGGATCTTCACCAGCGACAACATGTACCTGGGGCTCAAGCAGTGGGCGCCGGCCGCCCGCGACGAACCGCACGACCCGCTCATCGCGACGACCCACCACTACTACCTCTCCCCGTCCTTGCACTTCCGCACCGACTGGTGACCCCACGGGCCGCTGCCCGGCAGCACCGGGGCGGCGTCGGTCGCCCCGGCTTCCCGCACGGGGCGGTGGGCCGGGGGCCGGGGACCGTGCACCCCGGACCCCGCCGGGTTCCCGAGGGCCTTCGGCAAAGGAAGGGCAAAGCGCCGGGAGGGTGGTGGACCCCGTTGCTCCTCCCCCGTGAAGAGCAACGGACCAAGGGGGCGCGGAACATTGGAAGGATCTCCGAGAAGGGGACGGACGGACGCGTCCGGATCGATCTGCCCCCACGGCGGCGCCGCCCGACCGACGGGGGACGCGGGCTGCTCTGGTGCCGGGGCGAGCGCGCACGGCGACCCCGAGCCGTTCGCCCAGACGTGGGTGCGCCCCTACCTCGCGCCGCCGCGCCGGGAATCCCCGTCCACTCCGGACGGGGGACCGTATCCCGGTACGCCGATTCCGGTCGCCCCGCACCGGCCCGGCCCGGTGTTCGGCATCGTGCAGGCGCACGCGTCGTGGTGGGCGGAACCGGATCCGGCGACGGAACACCGCACGGCGGATCCGTTCGCACCACACTCCCCGTTCGCCCACGGGCCGGTGCCCCCGCCACCCGTGCCGGACGCTCCCGGGCAGGTCGGCCCGGAGGGGGCGGCCTTCCCGGCAGAGGACGACACCCTCCGTCTGCGTCCGGTCGCCGTCCAGTGGACCACCGAGGAGCCCCCGGTGCCCGGGGAGTCGCCCGGACCGCGCCGGTCCCACCGCAAGAGGGCCGCGGCCCGTCGCTCCACCGACCGGGGCCGGCCGGCCAAGGTGGCCGGGGCCGCCGTGGTGTTGGCGGCCGTGGTCGGCACGACCTCACTGGCCGGCACGCTGACCGGTGCGGACGGCACCGTGCAGTGGACGGCGCCGGAGGCACCGTCCACTGCGGTGGCCGTCGTCACGGCGACCACCCCGCCGGCGAGCACTTCGCCTCCCGCCACCCCGTCGACCCCGGCACCGACCGCGACACCGGTGGCCGGTGGCGCCCCGGGCCGGGCCGCCGGGGGCGGGACCACCGGCACCGCAGGTGCCGCACCGGTCCCGAACCCGCCCCCGGGGCGCCTCCGTTCCACGGCTCCCCCCTCCGCCACGGCCCCGGAGCCCGCCCCTTCCGGCCGGGGCTCCGGCCCGTGCACCGCTCCCCGTCTCCCCGGGGCGCCGTGTCCGTCCACCGGTGGGGGGCCGGAGGCCTCCGGCCCCCCACCGGCACCCACCGGCCTGTGCTGTGGTGCCAGCGGTCCCGAGGTCGCCGACCTGCAGTACCGACTCCGCTGGCTCGGCTTGTACGAGGGGCGTGTCAACGGCACCTACAACCAGCGGCTGACCGAATCGGTCACCACCTACCAGCGGAGCCGCGGCATCACGGCCGATCCGCCGGGTTCCTACGGCCGGGCGACCAGGGAGGCACTCCGGCGCGAGGTTCCCGACGTCGTCTCCCCCTGATCCGGGGCCGGCCCGCACGCTCCGCCTCCGGCGCCACGGGGACGTGCCCCGCACCTTCCCGATCACGATGCGGGCCCGGGCCTCACGGCAGGGCCCCGGCCCTCCTGGCCGTCGCCACCGCCTCCGTGCGGGTGCGTGCGCCCAGCTTGCGCATGGCCGAACGGAGGTAGCCCTTCACGGTCTCCGGACGGAGGCCGAGACGCTCGGCCGCCCTCGCGTTCGTCGCGCCCGTGGCGACGGCCGCGAGGACGTCCGTCTCGCGCGGGGTCAGGGAGACGCCGAGGGGTGCGGAGGTGCCGCCGGAGGCCGACGAGAGCCTCCCGCAGACGGCGAGGAGGCGCTTTTGGAGCTCCGGATCGACGACCCTCGGAGCCAACTCGCGCAGTTCCCCGTACGCCTGGCGCACCTCCTCCCACGACGGGCCGGGCGCGGGCGGGACGAGCAGCCGTTGCACCTCGTCCCGCACCGCGAGGGCCTGCTCGACGTCACGGGCCGCCGCCACCGCCGCGTCGAAGACGCGCTCGCCGATCGGGAGGGAATCGCGCAGCGCCCCGTAGAGCACCCCGCGCACCTTGCGCCGCACGACGACGGGGACGGCGATCACCGCGCGCAGGCCCTCCGCAGAGACCGGGACGTCGTACTCGTGGGTGATGTGCCGGGACGCACGGTAGTCGTTGACCGCGCACGGCCGGGACAGTGCCAGGCACTTCCCGCCGAGGCCGGAGCCGGCCGAGATCGCCAGTCCGCGCAGCGCCGGCGTCACGGCCCCGTTCAGTTCGGCGATCCGCAGGGTGCGCCCGTCCTGGAGCAGTCCGCCGAAGACGACGGGCAGCCCGCTGGTGCGCCTCAGCCGCAGCAGGGCCGTGCGCAGCTCCGCCGTTTCCGCCATCTCCGGCACTGATCACTCCTTCACCCCCGAACGGGGGTAGTGAGACCTGGGTCACTGATTACACGATGTCCGGGACCGGTCCCGCAATGAGGAGGACAGCATGACGCCGACGAGCGCGAGCAGCGCGACGGAGGGGTTCCGGGCCGCCCGGGACTTCCTGTTGCGGCATCGCGAGGACTACGAGACGGCCCGGGCCGGCTTCGCATGGCCCCGGCCCGACCGCTTCAACTGGGCGCTCGAATGGTTCGACGTCATCGCGCGGGACAACGACCGCACCGCCCTGCACATCGTCGAAGAGGACGGCTCCGAGACGCGGGTGAGCTTCGCGGAGATGTCCGCCCGCTCGAACCGCGTCGCGAACTGGCTCCGTGACCAGGGCGTCCGTGCCGGTGACAGGATCGTCCTGATGCTCGGCAACCAGGTCGAACTGTGGGAGACCGTGCTCGCCGCGATGAAGCTGCGGGCCGTCCTCATCCCCGCCACTCCGCTGCTCGGCCCCGCCGACCTGCGGGACCGCGTCGACCGGGGCCGTGCCCGGCACGTGATCGTGCGGGCGGAGGACACCGCCAAGTTCGACGACGTGCCGGGGGAGTACACCAGGATCGCGGTCGGCGGCGGCACGGGTTGGCTGGAGTACGAGGCCGCCGCCGAACGGTCCCCGGAATTCGAGCCGGACGGCGTCACCCGCGCCGACGACACCCTGATGCTGTACTTCACCTCCGGCACGACCGCACGCCCCAAACTGGTCGAGCACACCCACGCCTCGTACCCCGTCGGTCACCTCTCGACGATGTACTGGATCGGCCTCAAGCCGGGCGACGTGCACCTCAACATCTCCTCGCCGGGCTGGGCGAAGCACGCCTGGTCGAACCTCTTCGCGCCCTGGAACGCGGAGGCCACCGTCTTCATCCATAACTACGCCCGCTTCGACCCGGTCCGGCTCATGGACGAGATGCAGCGGAACGGGGTGACCAGCTTCTGCGCCCCGCCGACCGTCTGGCGGATGCTGATCCAGGCCGATCTGGGTCAGCTGAAGACCCCGCCGCGCGAGGTCGTCGCCGCGGGCGAACCCCTCAACCCCGAGGTCATCGAGTCGGTGCGGCGCGCCTGGGGCGTCACGATCCGGGACGGCTTCGGGCAGACCGAGACCGCCGTCCAGGTGTCCAACAGCCCCGGCCAACGGCTCAAGGAGGGCTCCATGGGGCGTCCCAGCCCCGGCTTCCGGGTCACCCTGGTCGACCCGGTCAGCGGAGCACCGGACGTCGAGGAGGGAGAGATCTGCCTCGACCTCTCCGCGAACCCGGTGGGCCTGATGGCCGGCTACCACGGGGACCCGGAGCGCACGGCGGAGGCGATGGCCGACGGCTACTACCGCACGGGGGACATCGGGTCCCGGGACGCGGACGGCTACATCACGTACATCGGACGGGCCGACGACGTCTTCAAGGCCTCCGACTACAAGATCAGTCCCTTCGAGCTGGAGAGCGCCCTCCTGGAACACGAGGCCGTCGCGGAGGCCGCGGTCGTGCCCGCTCCCGATCCGCTGCGGTTGGCCGTCCCCAAGGCGTACGTCGTCCTCGCCGCGGGCTGGGAGCCGGGCGAGGAGACCGCCCGGGCGCTGTTCGCCCACTCGCGCGCGGTCCTCGCCCCGTACAAGCGGGTCCGGCGCATCGAGTTCGCCGACCTGCCGAAGACCGTCTCGGGGAAGATCCGGCGCGTCGAGCTCCGCCGGCTCACGGCCGAGGGCGGCGGCAAGGAGTACGCGGAGGGGGACCTCGGATGAGCGGGCCGGAACCCTCCTACGCGCACGGCGTCTCGGACACGCCGCTCCTCGGTGACACCATCGGCGACAACCTGGACCGGGCCGTCGCGGCCTGGCCCGACCGGGAGGCCCTGGTCGACGTCCCCACCGGACGTCGCTGGACGTACGCGCAGTTCGGCGCGGACGTCGACCGCTTGGCCGGATCCCTGCTCGGCAGCGGGGTCGGCAAGGGCGACCGGGTCGGCATCTGGGCGGTGAACTGCGCGGAATGGGTCCTCGTGCAGTACGCCACCGCCCGCATCGGCGCCGTCATGGTCAACATCAACCCCGCCTACCGCGCGCACGAGCTGGCCTACGTCCTGAAGCAGGCCGGGATCTCGCTGCTCTTCGCCACCCTCGCCCACAAGACCAGCGATTACCGCGCCATGGTCGACCAGGTCCGCGACGGGTGCCCGGAGCTGCGGGAGGTCGTCTACTTCGACGACCCCAGCTGGGACGGGCTCCTCGCCCGCACGCCCGGCGAGCTGCGCCCCGCGCCGCTGTCCTGCGACGAGCCCGTCAACATCCAGTACACCTCGGGGACGACGGGCTTCCCGAAGGGGGCCACGCTCTCCCACCACAACATCCTCAACAACGGCTACTTCGTGGGCGAGATGATCGCCTACGACGAGCAGGACCGCATCTGCATCCCGGTCCCCTTCTACCACTGCTTCGGCATGGTCATGGGGAACCTCGCGGCCACCTCGCACGGGGCCTGCATGGTGATCCCGGCGCCGTCCTTCGATCCGGCCGCCACCCTCCGCGCGGTCCAGGAGGAGCGCTGCACCTCCTTGTACGGGGTGCCGACGATGTTCATCGCCGAGCTCAACCTGCCGGACTTCGCCGCGTACGACCTCTCCACCCTCCGCACCGGGATCATGGCGGGTTCGCCGTGCCCGGTCGAGGTGATGAAGCGGGTCGTCGCCGAGATGAACATGGCGGAGGTGTCGATCTGCTACGGCATGACCGAGACCTCGCCCGTCTCCACCCAGACCCGCCGCGACGACGACCTGGAGCGCCGCACCGGCACGGTCGGCCGGGTCATGCCGCACATCGAGGTGAAGGTGGTCGACCCGGCGACCGGACTGACCGTGGAACGCGGTGCGGCGGGGGAGTTGTGCACCCGCGGCTACAGCGTGATGCTCGGCTACTGGGACGAACCGGCCAAGACCGCCGAGGCCATCGACCCGGGGCGCTGGATGCACACCGGTGACCTGGCGGTGATGCGCGAGGACGGTTACGTGCAGATCGTCGGCCGCATCAAGGACATGATCATCCGGGGCGGGGAGAACGTGTACCCGCGCGAGATCGAGGAGTTCCTCTACGGGCACCCCAAGATCGCGGACGTCCAGGTCGTCGGCGTTCCCGACGAGCGGTACGGCGAGGAGATCCTGGCCTGTGTGATCCCCCGGGACCCCGCCGACCCGCCGACCGCCGAGGAAGTCACCGCCTTCTGCCGGGACCGACTCGCCCACTACAAGATGCCGCGCAGGGTCGAGGTCCTCGCCGAGTTCCCGATGACGGTCAGCGGCAAGGTGCGGAAGGTGGAGCTGCGGGAGCGGTACGGCTCCTAGGGTGCGCCACCGGCTGCGGCACCGGGCGCGGTACCGCAGCCCCGGCGGCGGGGCTCCGTCATCCGACCTCCCGACGCATGCAGACCCGGGGCCAGGCCGAGAGGCCGTGGGCGGCCTCCGCACGGCTGATGGCCCGCAACCCCTCGGTCAGCGCCGGGTCGGCGTCGGCGAGCGGGCGGAACCCCAGTCGGGCGTAGTACGGGGCGTTCCACGGCACCTCGGCGAAGGTGGTGAGCGTCAGTGCCTTCAGGCCCTGGTGCCCGGCGGCGTCGGCCAGGTGCTCGATCAGCGCCCGGCCGACGCCCCGGCGGGCCGCGTCCGGGTGCACCGACACCTGCTCGATGTGGGCGGCGCCGTCGACCGTGTCGGTGAGCAGGTACGCGACCGGACGGTCGGCGGAGTCGCCCGCCACCCAGGCCCGGCCCGCCCGACGGTAGGACTCCAGGACCTCCAGGGGCAGGGGGTCGTCGTCGGCGATGGCCGCCATGCCGAGGGAACGGAACGGCTCGCCGGCGGCCCGTTCGATGTCCTGGAGCAACGGGAGTTCGGCCAGAGAGGCCACTCTGATGCGCATACGCCAGTATGGCGCGGCATCAGCGCGCGGCGTCGCCGGTCCCCCGACCGGGGGCCGGACGCGGCCGGTTCCGATCGTGCCGTCGGGAGCCGCGGTCCCGCTCGGGCGGGCGGTCGAGCAGCCCGCCGGCGCGCGAGAAGCGGGGCAGGAACAGGGCCAGGGCCGGATCGCCGTACAGCGCCACGTACAACTGCACGAGCTTCCCGTCCGTCACCTCGCCCCGATCGCGCGGGAGGGGGTACTGCTTCCGCAGTCCCGCGAGGAGCCGCCGCGCCGCGCGGGTGGTGGCCCGCAGCGGCAACAACACCGTTGCCGCGAGGGCCGGTGGCAGCCCGACCGCG
Organism: Streptomyces sp. NPDC058872; assembly: GCF_042743065.1. Lineage (NCBI taxonomy): Bacteria > Bacillati > Actinomycetota > Actinomycetes > Kitasatosporales > Streptomycetaceae > Streptomyces > Streptomyces sp. NPDC058872. The sequence goes on along the minus strand of NZ_JBHYMK010000011.1, from coordinate 132,291 downwards.
AGGGCCACGGCCCGGTGCGTCCAGGAGGTCCCCGCCGCGAGCGCTCCCGCCGCCGTCGTCAGCGGGACGCACCCGAGCAGGGCCCGGGCGGCCCACAGTTCCGTCAACGAGCGCAACAGGCCTGCCCCGCGCAGCTCGTGGCGCAGTGCCTGCACGGCCCGCCGCGCTTCGGGCCGCAGGGCGAGGCTCCGCAGGGCCAGGGCTCGGCGGAGCGCCCCGTGGACGCCCAGTTGGACCGGATCGTCGGTGCGCCCGGCACCGCCATTGGCCCGAATCGTATGGTTGCGGCCCGCGGCGACGGCGCCCTGCTGGTGCAGGGCCACCAGCGCCACGGTGACGGCGGCCCGGCGTCCGCCCCGCAGCAGCGCGAGGGCCTGCGGACCCGGCACCTCGCCCGGGTCCGCCGTCCCGCCGTCCCTGCTGCGGGTTCCTCCGTGGCTTCCTCGGGGCAGCAGGAGGAGGACGGCGAGCAGCAGTTCGACCCAGGCCGCTCCGATGCACCACCACGTTCCCGTCGGCATGACGCCCACCCCCCGAGGGGGTTGTGCCCGGCGGAGCGTGATCCTCACGCGTGAATGGCCGATTTCGGATGCCGAGGATGTGCGCGGGTGGTTACCGCATCAGGCCGGGCCCGCTGCCAGTTCCGTTGCGGGCCCGTTGACCGGTTGCGGGGTGCCGGTCAAGTCGAGGGCGAAGAGCGGCAGGCCGATCTCGGAGGCCCGTGCGCGGGCCTCCGGGGTGTAGCCGGCGAGGGAGAAGAAGACGCTCGCCGCGGCGCTGGTCAGACCGTTCAACCAGAGGCACTCGACGGCCCGCAGCCCGGTGGGGCGGGTGCTCGCGTCGACCTGGGCGACCAGTCCGGGGGCCCGTAGGTCCACACCGGACGCGGGTCGCTCCTCCGGCTGGACGACATCGCGGAAGCCGAGCCAGCGAAGGTACTCGGCCACTGCAGCGACCGCGTCCCGCGAGGTCCGGATCGTCACCGGCTCGAACGGCCCGCGCGGTCGGGCCGGGTGCGGGGCGGCGGCCGGCGGAGTGACGTCCGTGGGGTACCGCTCGGCGAAGGTCGGGGGCCGCGCCGGTCCGTTTCCGGCCCCGCTCCGTCCCGCCGGGTCCGCGGGGCCGCCCCCGCCCCCGTGCTGCCCCGTCGTGTCCTTGGGACGGGGGTCGAACCACGGGGATCCGGTCCCGGTGGCCCGGACCGGACCGCCTGCGGGAAGGACTCCGCCGTCGGCCGGACCGTCCACGGGGAAGGCGCCGCCGTCGGCCGTACCGCCGGCCCCGCTGCCGGAGGCGGGGGGCCGGCCGCCGGCCGGGTCGGTCGCGTCGGTGTTTCCGTCGTTCCGGGGCACAGCCCCGTCCCGCTCCGTCGCCGCGGGCCGCGGCCGTACGGGGCGGACCGGCACCCGGAGGACCGTTCCGCACGGGCAGCCCAGTTCCGGCTGGGGCCAGTCGTTCTCGCGACCGCAGGCCGTGCAGCGGACGGTGACCCATTCGTCCGTCCAGTTCCGGTGGGTGATCCGCTCCGCCACCGCGCCCGGTGCGACCGGTGCCGAGACCGGGCTTCCACACGCGCAGGGGAAGACGGGTGCCGCGTACACCTGCGTGCGCAGGCATTCCGGACAGTGCACCGGTACCGCATCGCCCACAGTCGACCCCCTGTCGTTCTGACACCCATCGTCCACCCATCGGCGTTCCGGGGGAGGGTGTTCGGCCACTTCCGTGATCCCGACGGCCGGACCTCTCTTGACGCCCCTTCGCAGCCCGACCTACATTGCTTCCGTATAGCAGAACAGTATTTCCGCATTACGGAAACAGATGGGAAAGCCTTCCGAGAGGAGGCCCCGCCTGGATCCGCCCGGCCGAAGCAGGAGCACTCCCATGCCTCGTATGACCGCCGCCGCAGCGGCCGTTGAGATCCTCAAGCGCGAAGGCGTCACCCAGGCGTTCGGCGTCCCCGGCGCGGCGATCAACCCCTTCTACCGCGAGCTCAAGAACGTGGGCGGCGTCAACCACACGCTCGCCCGTCACGTCGAGGGCGCCTCCCACATGGCCGAGGGCTACACCCGGGCCAAGGCCGGCAACATCGGCGTCTGCATCGGAACCTCCGGCCCCGCCGGCACCGACATGATCACCGGCCTGTACTCGGCCATCGCGGACTCCATCCCGATCCTCTGCATCACCGGCCAGGCCCCGGTCTCGAAGCTCCACAAGGAGGACTTCCAGGCCGTCGACATCGCCACCATCGCCAAGCCGGTCACCAAGGCCGCCACCACCGTCCTGGAGGCCGCGCAGGTCCCCGGCGTCTTCCAGCAGGCCTTCCACCTGATGCGCTCCGGCCGCCCCGGCCCGGTCCTCATCGACCTGCCGATCGACGTCCAGCTGACCGAGATCGAGTTCGACCCGGAGACCTACGAGCCGCTGCCGGTCTACAAGCCGCAGGCCACCCGTGCGCAGGCGGCGAAGGCGCTGCAGTTCCTGCTGGAGTCCGAGCGCCCGCTGATCGTCGCCGGCGGCGGCATCATCAACGCCGACGCCTCGGCCCTGCTCGTCGAGTTCGCCGAGCTGATCAACGTCCCGGTCATCTCCACCCTCATGGGCTGGGGCACCATCCCGGACGACCACGAGCTCGCCGCCGGCATGGTCGGCGTCCAGACCGCGCACCGCTACGGCAACGCGACCTTCCTGGAGTCGGACTTCGTCCTCGGCATCGGCAACCGCTGGGCCAACCGCCACACGGGCTACAACCTGGAGGCGTACACCAAGGGGCGGAAGTTCGTCCACGTCGACATCGAGCCCACCCAGCTCGGCAAGATCTTCGCCCCCGACTACGGCATCGCCTCCGATGCCAAGGCCGCCCTGGAGCTCTTCATCGAGCTCGCCAAGGAGCTGAAGGCCGCCGGCGAGCTGCCGGACTTCTCCGCCTGGGCCGACTCCGCCCAGGAGCGCAAGGCCACCCTCCAGCGCCGGACGCACTTCGACGCCATCCCGATGAAGCCGCAGCGCGTCTACGAGGAGATGAACAAGGCCTTCGGTCCGGAGACCCGCTACGTCACCACCATCGGCCTCTCCCAGATCGCCGCCGCGCAGTTCCTGCACGTCTACAAGCCGCGGCACTGGATCAACTGCGGCCAGGCCGGCCCGCTCGGCTGGACCATTCCGGCTGCCATCGGCGCCGCCACTGCCGACCCGGAGACCCCGGTCGTCGCCCTCTCCGGCGACTACGACTTCCAGTTCATGATCGAGGAGCTGGCGGTCGCCGCCCAGCACAAGGTCCCCTACGTCCACGTCCTGGTCAACAACGCCTACCTGGGACTGATCCGTCAGGCGCAGGGCGGCCTCGGCATCAACTTCGAGGTCAACCTCGAGTTCGAGAACATCAACACCCCGGAGATCGGCGTCTACGGCGTCGACCACGTCAAGGTCGCCGAAGGCCTGGGCGTCAAGGCGATCCGCGTCGAGGACCCGGAGAAGCTCGGCGAGGCGCTGGAGGAGGCCAAGAAGCTGGCCGTCGAGTTCCAGGTCCCGGTCGTCGTCGAGGCCATCCTGGAGCGCATCACCAACATCGCCATGAGCAAGACCGTCGACATGAGCGACGTCACCGAGTTCGAGGACCTGGCCACCGAGCCCGGCCACGCGCCCACCGCGATCAAGGCCCTCAAGGTCTGATCACGCCCGCAGGAGCACGGCCCCCGTCCCGAGGAGCACCGGGACGGGGGCCGCCCCCGCTCACCGCTGCTGCGCCGCCACGAGCGCCGCGCCCGCCTCCGTCCACGTGTACAGGACCGAGCGGCCCGACCGGCCCCGCCGTACGAGCCCGGCCTCCCGCAACACCTTCAGGTGGCGCCCCACCGAGCCGAGCCCCTGCCCGGTGAGCGCCACCAACTGGCTGGTGGACAGCGGGGATCCAAGCCGTACGAGCACCCCGGCCCGGGCCCTCCCGAGGAGGGCCTCCAAGGCCTGCGGCACCGCCGGGCCCCCCGTGTCCGCCAGCACCCCGGCGCAGGGATAGACGAGGGCGTACCGCTCCGACCCCTCCCAGGACACCCAGCCGGTGGCCGGCGTCACGGGCACGAAAAGCAGCCGCCCCCTGTCGATCGAACGCGGCGGATAGTCACGGGCGTTGACCTGGAGCCGGCCATCGCCCAGCCAGCGGGTCCGCCCCGGGGACAGCGCGTCGAGCGCCGCCGCCCAGCCGCCCCGGCCCAGAAGCGCCGTCCGTGCCGTGACGTCGGCCTCCAGAACCCTTCGCCGGCGCGCCCACTCGGGTCGCACCGTCTCCCGCCACACCCAGTCGAGCACGCCCGCGAGCCGCTCCGGCAGATCGGTCGCCGAGCGCAACGGCTCCGGCACCGGCCCTCCGATCGCCACCGCCAACTGCTCGACGGCAGATCCCGGTTCGGTCGCACGGACCGCCTCGACCTCCTCCTCGAATTCCCGCTCCCGGTCACCCCGGGGCGTCGGGGTCAGGAAGTCCGCGTTCCAGGTGGGGCCGATCGCGGCCCGCACCACCAGTCCGTCGAGGGGGTCGGTCGCGAGCCGCTCCCGGTAGGCGGGCAGATGGTGCCCGAGCCAGCCCCGTTCGCCGGGGTGCGTCGCCGCACCCGCGTGCAGGGTCTTGAGCGAGGCGACCGTCTCGGCGAGCGGCGAGAGCACGAAACCGCTTCCCGCCAGGGCGTCCGTGCCGATGTGCCACCAGCCCATGTTTCGCCTCCCCGCGAAAGAGTACCGCCGGCCCGTGGCGTCCTTCGAGACTCCGCTCCATGTCCCGCTACCGCGCGCTCTTGCGGACCCCCGAGTTCGCCCCGCTCTTCCTCACCGGCACGGCCCAAGCAGCCGCCCAGACCGTCGTCGGGCTGGGCCTCGCCACGCTCGTCTTCCGTGCGACGGGCTCCCCCCTGCTCTCCGCCCTGGCCCTCTTCGGCCCCTCCCTCGTCCAACTCCTCGGTGCCACCACCCTGCTGTCCGCCGCAGACCGCCTACCACCGCGCGCCGCGCTCTTCGGCATCGCCCTCTGCCACGCCCTGTTCGCCGCCGTCCTGGCGGTCCCGGCCCTGCCGACCTGGACGGTCTTCGTGGTCCTGTCGGCCCAGGGGCTCGTGGCCTCGCCGGGTGGCGGGGTGGGGTACGGCCTGCTGCGCGAGGTCCTCCCGCACGGGGAGTACCTCCTCGGCCGCTCCGTGCTGAACGCCGCCACGGGCGTCTGCCAGATCGGGGGCTTCGCCGTCGGCGGCGTGCTCGTCGCCCTGTTCTCGCCCCACGGCACGGTCCTCGCCGGCGCGGCGCTCCACCTGACCGCCGCCCTGCTCGCACGCTTCGGCCTTGCCGAGCGCCCGCCCCGCTCCGCCGGACGGCCGTCGGTCGCCGAGACGCTGCGCACCAACGGACGGCTCTGGGCGGTGCCCGCCGTCCGTCGCGACTACCTCGCGCTCTGGGTGCCGAACGGTCTGATCGTCGGCTGCGAGTCGCAGTTCGTGCCGTACGACCCCGAGCACGCCGGACTGCTCTTCGCCTGTGGGGCGCTCGGCATGGTGGTGGGGGACGCGGTCATCGGGCGTTGCGTTCCGCCGGGGCTGGGGGGCCGGATCCGGTTTCCGCTCCAGGCCCTGCTCGCGGCTCCGTTCTTGGCGTTCGCCCTCGGTCCGGGGCTTCCCCTGGCACTCGTCCTCGTGACGGTGTCGGCGGTCGGGTACGGGGCGAGCCTCCTGCACCAGGAGCACCTGCTGACCCTGGTGCCGGAGGAGTCGAGCGGTCACGCCCTCGGGCTGCACTCGGCCGGGATGCTCGGGCTCCAGGGGGTGGGCGCGGCCCTGGCGGGGACGGTCGCCCAGTACGCGTCGCCGCGCGCCGCGATGGTGCTCCTCGCTGTCGCCTCGCTCGTCGTGACGTTCCTGCTCGCACGGGCGGAAGGGCGACGGCCCCCGCGGCGGCGGAAGCGGTCTTCCGCTTCCGCGGGCTCCACGGAGAAGGGCGCGGAACCAGGGACCGTAAACCTGGTTCCGCGCCCTCCCGTTTGGTGACCGTCCGACGGCACGAGGCTGGCGCGACAGGACGTTCGCGCCGCCGGACGGAGTATCGGGAACCCCTTGCGGGGGGCGTTGGGACCGCGGCGGTGCCGACGGGCGGAACGGCCTTCCCCTTCCTTCAGGTCAAGAAGGGGAGCCGGCGCCCTGACCACCGCACTGGCTCGGTGCCGCCGCGGTCCTCACGCTTGTCCGGTTCGCCGGCCACCCCTCATCCGGGCCGGCGATCCGGACCGCGTACGACATTGACCTCCCGTCACGTGTCGTACGCAGCCTGGGTGTTGCTCTGTGATCAGTCCTCGCGCAGGGCGCGGACCGCCTCTGCCACCCGCTTGCCGTAGTCCGCGTCGGCGGCGGCGAAGTGGGCGAGGTTCTTCTCGATGACGTCCTCGCGGGACACCTGGGACAGGCCGCCGGCGATGTTGGTGACCAGACGGCGCTTCTCGTCCTCGGACATCAGGCGGTAGAGCTCACCGGCCTGGAAGAAGTCGTCGTCCTTGGCGTGCTGCGGCGCCGCGTGGGTGCCGGTCCAGCCGTGGATCGCGAGCGGCGCGGAGAGCGCGGCATCGGTCTGCGCCGGGCCCTGGTGCGAGTTGGGCTCGTAGTTCCTGTCGTGGCGCGAGCCGTTGCGGGTGGCCATGAAGCCGTCGCGGCCGTAGTTGTCGGCCACGGTCGCCTTGGGGGCGTTCACCGGAAGCTGGGTGTGGTTCACGCCGAGGCGGTAGCGGTGGGCGTCCGCATAGGCGAAGAGACGACCCTGGAGCATCTTGTCCGGCGACGGGCCGATGCCCGGAACGAAGTTGTTCGGGGAGAAGGCGGCCTGCTCGACCTCGGCGAAGACGTTGTCCGGGTTGCGGTCGAGGACCAGGCGGCCGACCCGCTGCAGCGGGTAGTCGCCGTGCGGCCACACCTTGGTGAGGTCGAACGGGTTGAAGCGGTAGTCCGCGGCCTCGGCGGCCGGCATGACCTGGACGTACAGGGTCCAGCTCGGGTTCACGCCGCGCTCGATGGCCTGGAGCAGGTCGGTCTGGTGCGAGTTGGCGTCCTTGCCGACGAGTTCGGCGGCCTGCTCGGCGGAGAGGGAGCGGATGCCCTGGTTCGTCTTGAAGTGGTACTTGACGAAGAAGGCCTCGCCCGCCTCGTTGGTCCACTGGTAGGTGTGCGAGCCGTAGCCGTTCATGTGGCGGTACGAGGCCGGGATGCCGCGGTCGCCCATGAGCCAGGTGATCTGGTGGGTGGCCTCCGGCGCGTGCGCCCAGAAGTCCCAGACGTTGTCCGGCTCCTGCTTGCCGGTGAAGGGGTCACGCTTCTGCGAGTGGATGAAGTCGGGGAACTTGATCGGGTCCTTGATGAAGAACACCGGGGTGTTGTTGCCGACGAGGTCGTAGTTGCCCTCTTCGGTGTAGAACTTCAGCGCGAAGCCGCGGGGGTCGCGGACCGCGTCCGCGCCACCGAGCGAGTCGGCCACGGTGGAGAAGCGGATGAAGGTCTCGGTCTTCTTGCCGACCTCGGAGAGGAACGCGGCCTTGGTGAAGCCGGTGACGTCGTCGGTCACCTCGAAGTAGCCGTACGCGCCGGAGCCGCGGGCGTGCACGACGCGCTCCGGGATCCGCTCACGGTTGAAGCGCGCGAGCTTCTCCAGCAGGTGCTGGTCCTGGAGGAGGAGAGGGCCACCGACGCCGGCGGTGGCGGAGTTCTGGTTGTCGGCGACGGGGGCGCCGGACTCGGTCGTAAGCACGCGCTTCGACATGGTGACCTTCCGTACGGGAGCTCTGCTGACGGTCCGAGGAGCCTAAGGAGGCGCTGATCAGGACGTCAACAGTTTGTTGAAAATGAAGTGTGGTGTTCCGGCCGGCGACGGCGCCTGGGCGCGACAGGACAGGTTGTCAGCGCCGACGCCGACCGGAAATCTGGGACCCCTCGAAGGGGCGCGGGGTCAGACCTGCTGGCCGGAGAGGCGCTCGACGGCGCGCAGCAGGGCCGAGTGGTCGAGACCGCCGTCGCCCTGCACGCGCAGCGAGGCGACGAGCTGGGCGACGACCGCGCCGACCGGGAGGGCGGCGCCGACGTTGCGGGCGGCGTCGGTGACGATGCCCATGTCCTTGTGGTGCAGGTCGATCCGGAAGCCGGGCTTGAAGTCCCGGTTCAGGAAGTTGTCCTTCTTGCGGGTCAGGACGGTCGAGCCGGCCAGGCCGCCGTTGAGGACGTCGAGGGCCGCGGTGAGGTCCACGCCGGACTTCTCCAGGAAGACCACGGCCTCGGCACAGGCCTGGATGTTGACCGCGACGATCAACTGGTTGGCGGCCTTCACCGTCTGGCCGGAGCCGTGCGGACCGCACAGCACGATGGTCTTGCCGAGGGCCTCCAGGATCGGGAGGGCCTGGTCGAAGTCGGCCTGCTCGCCGCCCACCATGATGGAGAGCACGGCCTCGATGGCGCCGGCCTCGCCGCCGGAGACGGGGGCGTCGATGACGCGGATGCCCTTCGCGGCGGCGTTCTTGGCGAGGTCGACCGAGGTCTGCGGGGTGATCGACGACATGTCGATCACCAGCGCACCCGGCTTGGCGTTCTCCAGGATGCCCTCGGGGCCGTAGGAGATGGCCTCGACCTGCGGGGAGGCGGGCACCATCGTGATGACGACGTCGGCGTCCTTGACCGCCTCGGCGATCGAGCCCGCGGCGGTGCCGCCGGCCGCGGCCAGCCGGTCCAGCTTGTCCTGCTCCAGCGTGAAGCCGGTGACCGGGTAACCGGCCTTCAGGAGGTTCTCGGACATGGGGGAGCCCATGATGCCGAGGCCGATCCAAGCGATCTTGGGGAGGTTGCTCATGAGGGTGCCTCTCAAAACAAGGTGGTACGGGGAGGAGTCCTGCGTCAGCGGGCCGGGCGGGCCTCGGCGGGCAGCCACTCGAAGGAAGCCGCGGCGTCGGCGGCCTTGTACTCCAGGCCGACCCAGCCGTCGTAGCCCGCCTTCTCCAGCTCGTCGAGGAGCTGTTCGAGGGGGAGCTCGCCGGTGCCGGGTGCGCCGCGGCCGGGCTTGTCGGCGATCTGGACGTGACCGGTCTTGTCGGCGTACTGCGCGATGACCCGGGAGACGTCCTCGCCGTTCATGGCCAGGTGGTAGACGTCCAGGAGGAACTTGGCGTTGCCGAGTCCGGTGGCCGCGTTCACCTTGTCGACGACCTCGATCGCGGAGGGGGCGCTCACCAGCGGGTAGAGCGGCGACTCCGGCGCGTTGAGGGTCTCGACGAGGAGGACCGCGCCGATCCGGTCCGCCGCGCGGGCGGCCAGGACCAGGTTCTCCAGCGCGAGGGCGTCCTGGACCTGCGGGTCCACGCCCTCGACGCGGTTGCCGTAGAGCGCGTTGAGCGCCGTGCAGCCGACCGAGGCGGCGAAGTCCGCGGCCACCTCGATGTTGGCGCGGAAGCGGTCCGACTCGTCCCCGGGCACGGAGAGGGCTCCGCGGTCCGGGCCGGGGAGCCGTCCGGCGTAGAAGTTCAGTCCCACCAGCTGGGTGCCGGCGTCCTCAAGGGCCTTCTTGAGGGCGTCGAGCTCGCTCTGCTCGGGGGTGGCGGTGTCGATCCAGGGCCACCACAGCTCGACCGCGGTGAAGCCCGCCGCGGCGGCAGCCGCGGGGCGCTCCAGGAGCGGGAGTTCCGTGAAGAGGATCGACAGGTTCACATCGAAGCGCTGGTCCGAGAATCCCATGAGGGGCGGCGCTCCTTCCGTATTGCGGAAGTAAGTTTCTGTCTGACGGAATGTTGCAAGGCGGCTGCCGTGCTTGTCAAGGGGTCCCCGCAGGTCCGGGGCTCCCGCCCGGTCGAACGGGGCCGTAGCGTGGGGCCATGGAGCGTTTGAGAGTGGAGTTCACGACCGAGCCGTTCGATCTCGACGAGGCGCCGGCGCACGCGATCGTGGCCCGTGAGGTCATTCAGTCGGCCGAACTGGACGCGGTCGACGTCGGTCCCTTCGGAAATACCGCGGAGGGGAGCGCCGATGCGGTGCTCACCGCGGTCGATGCGCTGCTGCGGAAGTCGCTCGCTGCCGGCGCCACGCGCGTCTCGCTCCAGGTGAACGTCATCGAGGAGGAGGGGAAGTGAGCGAGCACCCCCTGGTCGCGGCGGTGAAGCCGCTGGTGGACGCCATGGGCGCCGAGCTGCTCGGCCCCGCGCAGGCGGAAGGCGATGACATCGTCCTGTCCTGGGAGGGGGAGGAGGTGCTTGCCGTGCGACTGCCGCAGCTCTCCGACTCCCTGGACCGCATCCTCGCGGCGATGGAGCGGCGACACGGGATGCCGCTGGCCGAACTGGACCGCAAGTCGAAGCAGGAGGTCGTTCGGATCCTTGAGGCCCGCGGCGCCTTCTCGGTGCGTCACGGGGTGGAGACGGTGGCGGGTGCGCTCGGTGTCAGTCGCTTCACCGTGTACAACTACTTGAACCGGGAGACCGCCCTGAGCAGGGAAAAGGCCGCCAAGGGCGAGTAGTTGATCATGCGGGACCCTAAGCCGTCGTCCAGATGTCGAGACGACGGCTTTTGTGTGGCCGAGTTTTCAACAAACTGTTGACGTTGTGTTGTGGAGGGCGTTAGCTATCCGCAGCCCGTCCGACGCACAGCGAAAAACAGCCACGGAGGCTTCCCGTGACTTCAGGTACGACACCGGGCCTCACCCGGTTCAACACCTCCTCGGACAGCGAGGCCGTCGCCGCGCTCCACGAGGTGTGCTCCAGTTCGGCGTGGGGGAGCAGGCTGCTCGCCCAGCGCCCGTACGCCACCGTCGAAGCCCTCTTCCTCGCCAGCGACGCCGCCATGGCCGAGCTGACCGCAGAAGACCTGGCCGAGGCGATGGCGGGGCACCCGCCGATCGGTCGTCCGAAGGCAGGGGATCCGACCTCTTCCCGTGAGCAGAGCGGGATGGCCGGTGCCTCCGCGGAGCTCAAGGCCGACATGCTCGAACTCAACCTGGCCTACCAGGAGAAGTTCGGTCACGTCTTCCTCATCTGCGCCACCGGCCGGACCGGCGAGCAGATGCGCGACGCGGTCCGCGAGCGGATCGACAACCCGCCCGAGAAGGAGCGGGAGATCGTCCGCACCGAACTGGGCAAGATCAACCGCATCCGGCTGACCCGTCTCGTAGAGGAAGAGAGCTCCTGATGAGCACCGACACCACGGCTTCGGTGTCCACCCACATCCTGGACACCAGCATCGGCCGCCCCGCCGAGGGCGTGGCCATCACGCTCGCGGCCCGCAGCGGTTCCGACGCGCAGTGGGTCGCGCTCGGCGGCTCCGCCACCGACGCGGACGGGCGTTGCAAGGACCTGCCGGCGCTGCCGGAGGAAACCACCCACGTACGTCTCGACTTCGAGACCGAGGCGTACTTCGCCAAGAAGCAAGCCGAGGCGCAGCAGGACGCCCCCCGCGTAAGGGACAGCGGTGCGTTCTTCCCGGAGGTGGCGATCACGTTCGCCGTCAAGCCGGGTGAGCACTACCACGTACCGCTGCTGCTCAACCCGTTCGGCTACTCCGTTTACCGAGGGAGCTAGCAGACATGCCCACGATTCTCGGCCAGAACCAGTACGGCAAAGCAGAGAACCGCGTCGTCAAGATCACGCGGGATGGCGCCACCCACCACATCAAGGACCTGAACGTCTCCGTCGCCCTCTCCGGTGACCTCGACGACGTGCACCTCACCGGCTCCAACGCCCATTGCCTCCCCACCGACACGACGAAGAACACCGTCTTCGCGTTCGCCAAGGAGCACGGCATCGAGTCCGCGGAGCAGTTCGGCATCCACCTCGCCCGCCACTTCGTGACGAGCCAGGAGCCGATCAAGCAGGCGCGCATCCGGATCGAGGAGTACGCCTGGGAGCGCATCGCCTCCTCCGACGCCAACTCCAAGTTCATCGGCGCCGACGAGGTCAACCACTCCTTCGCCCGCAAGGGCCAGGAGACCCGCGTCACCCAGATCACCTACGACGGCGAGAAGTGGGAGGTCATCTCCGGCCTCAAGGACCTCGTCGTCATGAACTCCACCAACTCGGAGTTCTGGGGCTACATCAAGGACCAGTACACCACCCTCCAGGAGGCGTACGACCGGATCCTCGCCACCCAGGTGTCCGCCCGCTGGCGCTTCAACTGGACCGACGACGAGCAGCGCATGCCCCACTGGGAGCGGTCCTACGAGCAGACCAAGAAGCACATGCTCGAAGCCTTCGCGGAGACGTACTCGTACTCCCTCCAGCAGACGCTCTACCAGATGGCCACGCGCATCATCAACCACCGCTCGGAGATCGACGAAGTCCGCTTCTCGCTCCCGAACAAGCACCACTTCCTGGTCGACCTCGAGCCCTTCGGCCTGAAGAACGACAACGAGGTCTACTACGCCGCCGACCGCATGTACGGCCTCATCGAGGCCACCGTCCTCCGCGACGGAGCCACGGCGCTGATCCCGGTCGACATGACCAACCTCTAAGCGGCATCCGCGTGACCGGCCCCGCCCGCCCGCAGTCGGGCGGGGCCGGAACCGGACCGGAGGGAACCACCATGGCACAGCCCGCACCGGGGCCGGCATCCGCCGGAGGCCCGTGCTCCACCCCTCCGTCCACCCCCGCCTCGACCCCGGTCGAGTGCCATCCGGTGGACGAGAGGCTCCCCGCACCGCGGCTCGTCCCCGCCGCACTCCAGCACATCGCCGCCATGTACGCGGGCGTCGTCACCCCTCCGCTGATCATCGGCCAGGCGGTCGGCCTGGACGCCGCCGGAATGACCCGGCTCATCGCGGCCAGTCTGCTCATCGCCGGCTGCGCGACCATCCTGCAGACCCTCGGCATGGGGCGCTTCGCCGGCAACCGGCTCCCGTTCGTCAACGCCGCCTCGTCCGCGGGCATCGCCCCGATGCTCGCCATCGCCGAAACCAGCGCCCCGGGTCACCAACTCCCCGCGATCTACGGTGCGGTGATGGTCGCCGGAGTCTTCTGCCTCGCGGTCGGTCCCTTCTTCGGCAGGCTCCTGCGCTTCTTCCCGCCGCTGGTCACCGGTGTCGTGATCACCCTCATCGGGGTCACCCTGATGCCCGTGCCCGTCAGTTGGGCCCAGGGCGGCGACCGTACTGCCGCCGACTTCGGCTCGCTGCGGCACCTGGCCCTCGCCGGCTTCACCCTCGTCGTCATCCTGCTCTTCCAGCGCTTCGGCACCGGCTTCGTCCGGCAGATCGCCCTGCTGCTCGGCCTCTTCATCGGCACCCTCGCCGCGGTTCCCTTCGGCATGGCCGACTTCACCGCCCTGCGCGAAGCGCCCGTCGCCGCACTGCCCGCCCCCTTCGCCTTCGGGGCCCCCGAGTTCCAACCGGCCGCGATCCTCTCCCTGTGCATCGTCATGCTCGTCCTCATGACCGAGTCCAGCGCGGGCATGCTCGCCCTCGGAGAGATCTGCGAGCGCCGCAGCGACGGGAAGACCATCACCCGGGGCCTGCGCACCGATGGCATCGCCACCTTGATCGGCCCGGTCTTCGGCGGCTTCCCCACCTCCGCCTTCGCCCAGAACGTCGGTGTCGTCTCGCTGACCCGGGTCCGCTCCCGGTACGTGGTCGCCGTCGCCGGCGGCGCCCTGTTGGTCCTCGGCGCCTTCCCCGTCCTCGGTGCGGTCGTCTCGCTGGTCCCGATGCCCGTCCTCGGCGGCGCCGGCATCGTCCTCTTCGGCTCGATCGCGGTCAGCGGCATCCGCACCCTCTCCGAGGCCGGACTCGACGACAGCTCCAACATCATCCTGGTGGCCGTCGCGCTCGGGGCGGGCATCGTCCCTCTGGCCGCGCCCACCTTCTACGCCGGTTTCCCGCCCTGGGCCCAGACGGTGCTCGGCTCCGGCATCAGCGCGGGCGCGCTCGTCGCGGTCCTGCTCAACCTGTTCTTCCACCATCTCGGCACCCGGAGCCGCCAACCGGCTCCGGCACTCAAATCCTCCTAGGGTCCTGCCGTGCCCACACCACCGAGGAATGAAGGAACCACCGCCATGGCAGCACCTTCGGCAGCTTCCCAGCGGATCGTCATCGAGAACGCGGCGATCGCCACCGTCGACGCCCAGGACACGGAATACGCCTCCGGGTACCTCGTCGTCGCCGACAACAAGATCGAGTCCATCGGATCCGGAAGGGCCCCCGAGGGCCTGGAGAACGTGGTTCGTCGCATCGACGCCACCGGTCACCTGATCACACCCGGCCTGGTCAACACCCACCACCACTTCTACCAGTGGATCACCCGGGGCCTGGCCACCGACCACAACCTCTTCAACTGGCTGGTCGCGCTCTACCCGACGTGGTCGCGGATCGACGAGTCGATGGTGCGCGTGGCCGCGCAGGGCTCCCTGGCGATGATGGCCCGCGGTGGTGTCACCACGGCCATGGACCACCACTACGTCTACCCGCGGGGTTCCGGAGACCTCTCCGGCGCCATCATCGGTGCCGCCGCCGACATGGGCGTCCGCTTCACCCTCGCCCGCGGTTCCATGGACCGCAGCGAGAAGGACGGCGGTCTGCCGCCGGACTTCGCCGTCGAGACCACCGAGGGCGCGCTCGCCGCCACCGAGGAGACGGTGCGCAAGCACCACGACGCCTCCTTCGACGCGATGACCCAGGTCGCCGTCGCCCCTTGCTCCCCCTTCTCCATCTCCACCGACCTGCTCCGCGAGGGTGCCGCGCTCGGGCGTCGCCTCGGCGTGCGCATGCACACCCACGGCTCGGAGACCGTGGAGGAGGAGAAGTTCTGCCACGAGCTCTTCGGCATGGGACCGACGGACTACTTCGAGTCCACCGGCTTCCTCGGCGAGGACGTGTGGATGGCCCACTGCGTCCACATGAACGACTCCGACATCGCCGCCTTCGCCCGGACCAAGACCGGTGTTGCCCACTGCCCGTCCTCCAACGCGCGCCTCGCCGCCGGCATCGCCCGCGTACCGGACATGCTCAGGGCCGGCGTACCCGTCGGCCTCGGCGTCGACGGCACCGCCTCCAACGAGTCCGGCGAGCTGCACACCGAGCTGCGCAACGCGCTCCTCATCAACCGCCTCGGCGCCCATCGGGAGGCCGCGCTCAACGCCCGCCAGGCCCTGCGCCTGGGCACCTACGGCGGCGCCCAGGTCCTCGGCCGCGCCGACAACATCGGCTCGCTCGAAGTCGGCAAGCTCGCCGACTTCGTCCTCTGGAAGATCGACGGCCTCGGCCACTCCTCGATCGCCGACCCGGTCACCGCCGTCGTCTTCGGCGCGGCGGCCCCGGTCACCGCGTCCTTCGTCAACGGCAAGCAGATCGTCGAGAACAACCGGCTGCTCTTCGCCGACGAGGAGCAGATCGCGCGCGACGCGCGCGCGGAGGCGCAGCGCCTGGCCCGGATCACGGCCCAGGGCTGACCTCCCCACGGAGTCCGACCGAGGGGGACGGCCCTCGGTCGGTCGCCGCGGACCCGAGCGGGGTCCGCGGCAGCCCGACCGGGGGGTGGCGTACGCCGAAAGGCGAACGGCACCCCCCGGGACGGTGACGTCCACCCGCCCCCCACACGGGTGGCCCGTCCCCCGCGCGGCACCCCTCCTCGGCCGCACCGCACCACCCCGCACGCCGCAACGAGCCGCACCTCCTGCACCCCGCACCGCATCGCACCACCTCCCTGAACCCCGCGTCACCGCCGACGTGTAACCGACCGGAGGAACCGCCGTGGCCGCCAAGCCCCAGGTTCGCAATGCACAAGACGCAGGCTCCGCTCCCGACGACCGTGAGAAGCATCCGGTCGACGAGACGCTGCCCCCACTGAAGATGCTCACCAGCGGCCTGCAACACGTGGCCGCCATGTACGCGGGCGTCGTCGCCCCGCCCCTGATCGTCGGAGCGGCCGTCGGCCTCTCCGGGACCGAACTCACCTTCCTCACCGGCGCCAGCCTCTTCACCGCCGGCCTCGCCACCTTCCTGCAGACGCTCGGCATCTGGAAGATCGGCGCCCGGCTGCCGTTCGTGAACGGCGTCACCTTCGCGGGCGTCGCGCCGATGCTCGCGATCGTCGACACCACCGAGAACAAGGCCGATGCGCTCCCCGTGATCTTCGGCGCGATCATCGTCGCCGGACTCCTCGGTTTCGCCGCCGCCCCCTTCTTCTCCCGCCTCGTGAGGTTCTTCCCGCCGGTGGTCACCGGCACGGTGATCACCCTCATCGGCGTCTCCCTCCTCCCGGTCGCGTTCGGTTGGGCCCAGGGACCCAATCCGGCCGCCGAGGACTACGGCTCGACCACGTACCTCTCGCTCGCCGCCGGCACGCTCGTCGTGGTCCTGCTGCTGCGCCGCTTCACCCGGGGCTTCCTCAAGCAGGTGGCCGTCCTGGTCGGCCTCGTCATCGGCACCCTGATCTCCATACCGTTCGGCGTCACCGACTTCACCCCGGTGACCGAGGCCGACATCGTCGGCTTCCCCTCGCCCTTCCACTTCGGGGCCCCGCAGTTCGCCCTCGCCGCGATCCTCTCCATGTGCGTCGTCATGCTGGTCTCCATGACCGAGTCGACCGCCGACATGCTGGCGCTCGGCGAGATCGTCGAGCGGCCCGCGGACGAGAAGACCATCGCCGCCGGACTGCGTGCCGACACCCTCGGCTCCGCGCTCAGCCCGCTCTTCAACGGCTTCATGTGCAGTGCCTTCGCCCAGAACATCGGCCTGGTCGCCATGACGAGGATCCGCAGCCGCTTCGTGGTCGCCTGCGGTGGCGGCTTCCTGCTCCTCATGGGCCTGTCGCCGGTCGCCGCCTCGCTCATCTCGGTCGTTCCCCGACCGGTTCTCGGTGGCGCGGGCGTCGTCCTCTTCGGTTCGGTCGCCGCCAGCGGCATCCAGACCCTGGTCAAGGCCGGCCTGGAGAAGGACAACAACGTGCTGATCGTGGCCGTTTCCCTGGCCGTCGGCATCATCCCGATCACCAAGCCGGAGTTCTACCACGCCTTCCCGGAGACCGCGCAGATCATCCTGGACTCCGGCATCTCCACCGGCTGTGTCGCCGCCGTCCTGCTCAACGTGGTCTTCAACCACCTGGGCAGGGGCCGCGACGACGACGACGTCACCGCGCCCATGGAGCCCGGCGAGGAGATCTCCGAGACCCGCACCACGAGGGCGGCGCACGTCCACTGAACCCACTCCGTCTTCCCCCTCCTGCCCCGGGCCCCGCGCACACCGCGGTGCCCGGGGCGCTGGTGCTGATCAACCCCAACACCTCCACCGCCACCACCGCGGCGATGACCGCCATCGCCCGGCGGACCCTGGGGTCCGCACGTTCCGTTCGGGGCGTGACCGTCTCCCGGGGGCCGCGCATGCTCACCGATCCGGAGGCGCTGCGGGCCGCCGCCCCCGAAGTCCTCGCCACAGGCCTCCGGGCAGTTGCCGAAGGGGCCTGTGCCGCCCTTCTGGTCGCAGCCTTCGGCGACCCGGGCCTCCCGGCACTGCGGGCGGCGGAGGGCACGGCCGGCGTTCCCGTGATCGGCCTGGGCGAGGCGGCGCTCCGGGAGGCAGCCGCTGGTGGAACCCCCTTCGGCGTCGCCACCACGACCCCGCTCCTGGCCGATGCCATCCACGCACGGGTGATGGCCCTCGGGCTCGCCGACCGGTACACCGGCCTACGACTGACCGCCGGCACGCCCGAGCGCCTCTCCGCAGATCCGCCCCTGCTGCTTGACCGACTCGAACGGGCGGTCCGCGCCTGCGCGGAACGGGACGGGGCCCGCGCCGTCGTCATCGGCGGCGGCCCGCTCGGCGAAGCGGCCGAGGAACTCCGGGGCCGCTGCAGGGTGCGGATCGTGGCGCCGATACCGGCGGCCTGCCGCGCCGTCGCCCAGGCGCTCGCGGGCTGATCGCCCTCACCGCTCCAGCTCGATCCGACGACGGCACTCCCGGGCCAGGAAGGGGTAGGCAGCCGCGATCGCCTCGTACGACCGCCGCCGCAGCAGCCTCTCGACCTCGCCCCGTCCGGTCTCCCCGTACAAGCCGTCGAGCAGCGCCTCGTACCGCGACAGGGCATGGCGCAGATAGCTGACCTGCCAGCGCACCAGTGCCCCGGCCGGGACGGGGGTGCCTCCTCCGCGCGGGCCTCCCGGCTCGCGCGCCCCCAGTAGGCGTCGGTGTCGGACGGCACGCCGCTCCAGCTCCGGGCGGGGGAGCCGGGGCACCTCGATCGGTTCCGCCCGGACCGCGGCCAGGACGGCGGCCCGCCGCTGCCCGGTGCGGCCGGCCGAGACCGAAGCCGGAGCGCGGCAGAGCGTCGCGGTCTCGGCGAATTCGGGGGTCCGCTCCACCGTCTGCACGCGTGCCAAGAGATAGAGGCACACGGGTGCGGGGGACCAGCGGCGCGGGTCGCGCCCCTGGAAGTCCGGCCTGCCGAGCAGCTCCCGCACCATCGCGTCGGTCCAGCCGCGGCGGCGCACCCCGGTGAGCGTCACATACGTCGTACGGTCCGTCACGCATCCTCCTGATTCGACTACGGAGAGTGATGTTCTCAGTGAAGCGCACCCCACTGACACCGCCCCCTTGCCCGACCGTCACCTCCTGTGCGATATAGGTCTGGACCTTTCTCAAGGATGGAGGTTGGAGCATGCAACGCCCGCTTTCCGCAAGCCCGTTGGCCATCCTCGTGTTCGTCCTCGCCGCCTGCTCGGCACCCGTGGCCCCCGTCCCGCAGGACACCGGGCCACCCACCGCGCCCACCGGAGTCACCGCCACCGCGGGCAGCGCGAGCACCGTCCACGTCATGTGGAACGCAGCCACCGACGACCGCGCCGTCACCGGATACGCGGTCTATCGCGAGGGCCACAAGGTCAAGGACCTTCCGGCAGCGACCCTGATGACCGACGTCACCGGCCTCGCCCCCGCGACCCGCCACCGCTTCACCGTCCGCGCCCGTGATGCCGCGGGCAAGGTCTCGCCGCCCAGCGCCACCGTCACCGCGACCACCCTCCCCGCCGCCGCCGAAGACCGCACGCCCCCCACCGCCCCCACCGGTCTGCGCGCCGCCGCGGACGGCAGTCGCGCCGCCACCCTCCACTGGTCCCCTGCGCACGACGACACCCGGGTCACCGCGTACGACGTCTACCGGGCCGACGTCCGCATCCACACCGTTCCCGGCACCGCCACCACCACCCGTCTCACCGGCCTGCGACCCGGCACCGCCTATGCGTTCACGGTCCGCGCGCGCGACGCCGCCGAGAACTCCTCACCCGACAGCGCCCCCGCGGACCTCACCACCGCACCCTCCCCGGGAGCCCCGCCGAACACCGCCCCCGAAGACGTCGCCGTCGCGACGGCGCCCGGCGAGATCACCCTCACCTGGACCCCGCCGAGGACGGGAGCACCGGTCACCCACCACGAGCTCCACCTCAACGGCCGCTTCGCCACCACCATCGTGTGGGGCACCGATCCCCCCACCGGCCGCGCCAGCTACGGCTTCGCGGTCCAAGACCCCCCGGGCACCCGCTACGTCGTGACCCTCCGCGCCCGGCTCCCGGACGGAACCTGGGGCGACTTCTCCGCTCCGCGGACGGCGGTGGTGCGCTGAACTTCCCTGCTCTTGGCCGGAACCGCATCCTTTCGCAGGGCGTGACGGACCCTCACCCTGCGAACAGGGGATGCGACAGGCCGCTGGGGGGGCACCGATGTCCGATCCGATGTCCGATCCGATGTCCGATCCGATCTACGTACCCGCGCTGCCCGCACGCCCGAACGGCCTCGTGGCCTACGGCGCATTGACGCCGGACGTCCGGGCCGTCGTCACCCCGCTCTGGACCGTCCCGCCCCGCGCCGGCGGGGCCCGCACACGGCGGAAGGGGGCGCTCCATCGCCCCGATCCGGACCCGCTCGCCCTCGTCGGGCACCTGCGCACCGTCCTGCACCGGATGGTGGGAGTGCAGTGCGGGCGACCCGCCTGGGTGGACGTCCGCCATGCAGAGGGCGAGCCGCGGCACCTGCTCGCGGAGTTCCGGAGCCTCCTGGTGCGCACCCCGCTCCGGCCGGTGACGGGCGTCGAACGGGACGCCCGGCAGCAGGAGGCGAGTGCCGAGGTCGCCCGCGCGAGCGGAAACGGCCTCGGCCTCCGGGTGTCCCCGCAGGACCTCCCGCACGAGCGGCTCCGGGACGCCGTCGGCTCCCTGCTCGAACGGATCGCGTTCGCACGGTGCCCGGTGGACCTCCTGCTCGACCTGGGAGCGGTCGACGAGGACCACCGGGACCCCTCCCGCACGGCGCTCCGTGCCCTGGACGCCCTTGGGTCCCTCCACCCCTGGCGCACCGTCGTCCTGCTCGCCGGGGCCTTTCCCGAGACCCACCCCCGGGGCTACGGGGCGCCCCTGACCGAGACGTACCGGACCGACCGGTTCCTCCCCGATCTGCTCCGCCGGGCGGTCGGCCGGCAGGGAGCGCACCCCGTCCACGGAGATTACGGAGCGCACGACCCGGCGAGCGCCGACCGGGTCTCCGACACGGGCCCCGACCCCTTCCGCGGAGCCCTGCGGTACACCACCGCACGCACCTTCCTCGTGGGCGAGGTGCCGGCAGGACCCGACCACCACGTCACGGTCCGTCGGCTCGCCCGCGAGATCGTCGCCTCCCCGGACTTCAGGGGAGCCGGATACAGCGCGGGGGACCGCTGGCTCAGCACCTGCGCCGACGGCCGCGGTCCGCTGGGCACCGGCCACCCCGACGCCTGGATCTGCGCCGGCCACGCCCAGCACCTGACGCACGTCGCCCGCGAACTGCGGCGACACTCCTGACCCCCGGCCTTGCCCGCCGGATCCGCTCCCCCGGAACTACCCTGGGAAGCGTGGCCGAGACCGTCCTCACCAACACCGGGCTCGACAGCCTCCTCGACGGAGCGCCCGAGCATCGTGACCCCGCCTTCGTGCGGGCCGCCGAAGTCGTCCTGGGGCTCCTCGCGCTGCGCGGGGCCGACCGGACGACGGGGGTGCCCGAGCCGACGCCCGGCCTCGTGCGGCAACTCCTGGTCGAGGACCTGCCGACCTTCGTGTACGCGCCGCCCGGCCGCCTCGCCGCCTACCCGGCCGTCCTCGGGGCGCTCGCGGCGCGGTTCGACGGAGGACGGCGGGAACGGATCGCCCTGGCCGTCGCCGAGTCGGCGCCCGACTTCGAGCGCGCCATGAACGACCCCGGCAACCTCACCTGGCACCGCTGGTACGCCTCGCTGCTGCGGACCTGCGGCACCGACCTCGACGACCCGGAGGACGTGCGCCGTCGACTCGCCGCCCTCGACGGCGCGCCCCTTCCCGACGGCGTGCGCCGCGCCCACCTCATGGGGCGGACGGCCCTCGCCGACGTCCTGCTGGCCGAGGCGCTCACCCGGGCGTACGTGAGGGACGCCGAGAAGCCTCCGACCGCCGGGCCGCTGCTCACCGACCACGCCGTGGCGACCGGCATCGGACGGCTCGCCGCGGCGCTCCAGGACCGCTGGACCGCCGCCGGCCTCGCCGAGCAGTTGGCCGGCCCCTACGCGCGCTTCGCCCCGGGCCCCGACGCCTTCCCCCACCTCGTGCTGGCCGACGCCCTCCTCGACGAGCACCTCGACTACTACGGTGATCCCGCCGTCCCCGTCCCTCCGCCGCCCGCGATCGAGGACGGGCCCGTGGAGGAGGACGCGGACGCCCTCATCACCGCCGTCGAGGAGCTCGCGGAGGAGGAGTTCGAGCCCTACGGGGGCGAGGCACCGCACCTGCTGTACGCGCTCTACCAGCGCGGCTGCGCCCCGGAGTCCATCGCCCGCAGGACGGCCGAATACGAGGACTGGGCCGTCGATCCGGACCTGGAGGACCTGCCCGCACCGGTGCCGGACGGGGCGAGCGGACCGTACGCCGTTCCACCCCTGCCGGAGCTCGTGCGTCTGCTGGGGCTGGTGGAGTTGAACGAGGCCGACCGGGCCCGGCTCGAACGGCCGGCCCGTGACCTCGCCGCGGTCGTCGACCGCCTGGCCGCCACCGGCCTCGCCTTTCGCAGCGGGGACGCCTTCGGACTCACCCCGCGCGGCGCGGGCGTCGTGCGCTACCTGCTCACAGTGCGCGGGGTCACCGCGCCCGACGCCGGAGGGCTCACCGCCTGGACCGCCCCGGACCTGATCGCCGCGGCCAGCGGCTGGTCCGCGTCGGTCGCCGTGCGCGTGCTCGCCGATTGGCTCCGCGCGCACGGGGACACCACGGACGCCTGGTCCCGACTGCTCGCCGCCCTCGGCACCGTCCACGCGGGAACCTCCGATGCGGCTGCCACCCGGGGGCTGTTCGCCGCCCTCGACACGGCCGGCGCACCGCCCGAGGCCCTGCGGGGCGCCCTGCGCGACCCCGTGGTCGGCGCCCGTGCCCACGAGGCACTGCGCCTGCGGGGCGAGCCGGCGGACCCGATCCAGGTGCGCGCTTCCGCCCGGGCCCTGCACGTGCTCGATGCCCTGCCCGCGAAGAAGGGTCCCTTGGAATCCCGTCGGGCCGCCTTCGACGCGGCGGCGGCGGACTGGCCGGGCGGCTCCGCGGCCCTGGTCCGGGCGATGGCGGCGGCGGACCGCCACGAGACCGAGCGGGTGCTCCGCCCGCTGGGCATCACCCTCCCCTGACCTTCGTGCCCCGCAGTTCCCTTCCGCGCGTCTCCACGGCGGGGGTCACCCCGCCGTGGAGACGCCGGAGGGTCAGCCCGCCGTGAGGTACATCCCCGACGGTCCCGCCCCGGCTGTGTTCCGGCAGCTCTGGTGTCCCGTCGGGCGGGCCTGGACCAGGGCCAGACAGCGGCCGAGGGCCTGCTGCCCGTAGGCGTTGGGGTGCATGGACTCCTGCACCAGGCCCTGGGTGCTCTGGCTGTCGATCCAGCGCGCCCACTCGCTCGTCGTCCCCGACGGCGGCGCCGCGGCCGTCACCTGGCGGCTCGCCTTCGCACAGACCTCGCGGCCCTGGAGCGCGTCCCGCAGGTCGAGGAACTGCACGCCCTTGGCCGTCGCGACGCCCTTCAGGCGGTTGGCGATCTGGGGGACCAGGGAGTCGCGGGCCCAGGTGGAGTCGGCGTTCCAGAAGGGGCAGCCGCCGGTGCTGGTGCGCGACCAGCCGCTCTCGACGTAACGGTTCTCGGAGGCGCGGGGGATGGGGGAGGGGTAGGACTGCAGGACGATCCGGTAGTCGGACGCGGCGTACCCGGCGCCGGCCATGACCGCCCGGATCTCGTCGACGGACCGTCCGACGTCGGACATCGCGCGGTCGATCTTCGCGTCGACCGCGACCTGCTGGTCGTCGTGGCAGTACGAGTACCAGATGATGTAGTCGGTCGCGCAGGTCGTGATGACGTCGGCGAAGCCGAGGTCGTTGCCGCCGATGGACAGCGCGATCAGTTCGACGTCGTGCGAGGCGGCGACGGCCGCGAGCTGGTCGGCCTGGGGCGCCTCGCCCTTGAAGGCCACCCCGCCCTGGGAGGCGCGGAAGACGTTCTTGGTGGTCGCCCCGGAGCAGGCCAGGTTGATCAGGGAGTCGGCGATCGGTCCGGCGCTCTTGACCTCGGCGGTGTCCGAGCGGTGGCAGCCGCCCGCGGTGGTGCCGTACACCCGGGAGGGGGCGTAACCGCTGCCCGTCCAGGCCCGGTCGGTGCCGTTGCGGCTGCCGGAGTTGGTGAGGCTGTTGCCGAGCCAGCGCCCGGCCTCGCCGGAGATGTAGCTGTCGCCCATGGCGACGACGGCGGTGGGACCGTTGTCGGGGGAGGCATGGGCGGGTGGGGCCGCCACGGCGGCGAGCCCGGTGGCCGTACACAGTGCCAGGAGTGTGCGCAGCGCGCGGTGGGGGATCGAAGGCATGGCTGTGCTCCTGCGGTGTGCAGTGACGTGGGGGACAGCCGCCGGCCGGTGGCATGGCGGAATCTCGCACGGCGTGGCTTGTTACCGCTAGGTAGCTGCATGTTTCGGTTGGGTTACGTCCCCTGTGGCCCGACAGGCGCAAGAAACCGGCCATGACGGGGCCCCGCCCCCCGGAGCTGTGCGTTCACCGGGGACGGGGCCGTTCGAAGGGGGCGGTCAGCCGACCAGCTGCTCGTATGCCGGCAGGGTCAGGAAGTCCGCGTAGTCCGCGTCGAGGGAGACGTGCAGCAGCAGGTCGTGCGCCTGCTGCCACCGGCCCGCCGCGAAGGCGTCCTCGCCGATCTCGTGGCGGATGGCGGCCAGCTCCTCGGCGGCGACCTCGCGGGCCAGCTCGGGAGTGGCGGTCTCGCCGTTCTCGAAGACCACGCCGGCATTGATCCACTGCCAGATCTGGGAGCGGGAGATCTCGGCGGTGGCGGCGTCCTCCATCAGGTTGAAGATGGCGACGGCGCCGAGGCCGCGCAGCCACGCCTCGATGTAGCGGATGCCGACCTGGACCGCGTTGCGCAGGCCGTCGTAGGTGGGGTGGGCGTCGAGCGAATCGATCGCGATGAGGTCGCCGGGGGCCACCGAGACGTCCTCGCGCAGGCGGTCCTTCTGGTTCGGCTTCTCGCCGAGGACGGCGTCGAAGCAGGCCATGGCGATCGGGACCAGGTCGGGGTGGGCGACCCAGGAGCCGTCGAAGCCGTCGTTCGCCTCGCGCTCCTTGTCCGCCGTGACCTTCTCGAACGCGACCTTGTTGACCTCGGCGTCCTTGCGGGACGGGATGAAGGCCGCCATGCCGCCGATCGCGTGCGCGCCGCGCTTGTGGCAGGTGCGCACGAGGAGTTCGGTGTACGCGCGCATGAAGGGGGCCGTCATCGTGACCGCGTTGCGGTCCGGCAGGACGAACTTCGCGCCGCCGTCGCGGAAGTTCTTGACGATCGAGAAGAGGTAGTCCCAGCGGCCCGCGTTGAGTCCGGCGGCGTGGTCGCGCAGTTCGTAGAGGATCTCCTCCATCTCGTACGCCGCCGTGATGGTCTCGATGAGGACCGTGGCGCGGACGGTGCCCTGCGGGATGCCGACGTAGTCCTGGGCGAAGACGAAGACGTCGTTCCAGAGGCGGGCCTCCAGGTGCGACTCCGTCTTCGGGAGGTAGAAGTACGGGCCCTTGCCGAGGTCGATCAGGCGCTGGGCGTTGTGGAAGAAGTAGAGGCCGAAGTCGACGAGCGCGCCGGGCACCTGGCGCCCGTCGACAGCGAGGTGCCGCTCCTCCAGGTGCCAGCCGCGCGGGCGCATGACGACCGTGGCGAGCTGATCGGCCGGCTTGAGGGCGTACGACTTGCCCGACTTGGGATCGGTGAAGTCGATGTTCCGGGTGTAGGCGTCGATCAGGTTCACCTGACCCAGGATCACGTTCTCCCAGGTCGGAGCGGAGGCGTCCTCGAAGTCGGCGAGCCAGACCTTCGCGCCGGAGTTGAGCGCGTTGATGGTCATCTTGCGGTCGGTCGGACCGGTGATCTCGACCCGGCGGTCGTTCAGCGCGGCCGGGGCCGGCGCGACCCTCCAGGAGTCGTCGGCGCGGATCGCGGCGGTCTCCGGGAGGAAGTCCAGGGTGGAGGTGCGGGCGATCTCGGCGCGGCGCTCCGCCCGCCGGGCGAGGAGTTCGTCCCGGCGCGGGGTGAACCGCCGGTGCAGTTCGGCGACGAAGGCCAGGGCGGCCTCGGTGAGCACCTCTTCCTGGCGGGGGAGGGGCTCGGCGTCGACGACGGCCAGGCTGGACGGCGCTGGTGCGGACATGAACTGTCACTTCCTTCGGCGGACTTCACGGGCGGTGCCAGGCGGCCGCCGGGCGTTGCGGGGCGGCACGGAGTGCCACGGTGCCGAGATACGGCCGCGAGCGTCCCCTGAACGAGCAGGGCTTCTGAACAGTGGATAGTAGTTTCCTCATGGTGGAAGTTCAATGGTTTGTTGATGTCGAGATTCTCCGGATCGACAGAACATGGCGCTGAGTGCCAGCCGCTTCACTCCAGGTGGGACAGGTCCGCCTCCGTGTCGATGTCATAGGGCTCGGCCACATCCGAACAGTCCACCGGGGTGATCGCATCCCGGTGCGCCGCCAGGTAGTCCCGTGCGCCCCGATCGCCCACCGCCGAAACCGCGATCCCCGCCCAGTGCGCGGCGCCGAACAACACCGGATGGCCCCGCTGCCCGTCGTACGAGGCCGCCGCCAGGGTGCTCCGGGACTCGTACGCCGCCCGTACGCGTGCCACGGCCTCCGCCCCGATCCCCGGCTGGTCGACCAGGAGCACGAGCGCCGCGTCCACGCCGTGCGGATCGTCGGCCAACGAGCCGAGCCCGGCCCGCAGCGAGGAACCCATCCCCTCCGCCCACTCGGGGTTCTCCACCAGGACGCAGCCCGCCAGTCCGGCCCGCTCCCGCACCGCAGCGGCCGACGCGCCGAGCACCACGTGCACGACCTCGCACCCGGCCTCCCGCAGGACCTCCACCGCGTGCTCCACCAGGGGGCGCCCCCGGTGGGTGAGCAGGGCCTTGGGGCGTCCTCCGAGTCGCCTTCCGCCTCCGGCTGCGAGGAGCAGTCCTGCGACGACGGGGGGTCGCTCATGCGCTGTTGTCATGGGGACTGCATACCTCACGGCCTGCCCGGAAAGCTCCGACCGGGCCCGGGAGCGAGGGGCGGGCGCCGGCCCGCCGGACGTGGACGAGGGTCCGTCCGGGCCTGCGGATCCCCGTGTGGCCGCGGGTCCGGACGGGGCTCCCGAGCCGTACGTGCAGCGGGATCCGTGGTCGTCCGTGCCGGGAGGGGGAGGGGTGGTCGACTCCTCGCCAGATCAGCTGAATTCCGTCCGCCAAGGCTGGCGCGGCGGGGGGCGGAGGAGTTAACTGGCGGCGACTCGCGGCGCCGACCACCCGCACGGCGGGTCCGCTCGGAGCGTTCGGAGTGGAGTGCTGCGCACGGCGTCGTGCGAGGGGGAGAACCATGTTGCGAAGCGTGGGGCAGAGGCGAGTGACCGGCGAGGGCATGGACCCCAGGGTGGCCGAACTGCGCTCCGCCGTGTCCCGGCTCCGCCGAGAACTGGCCGTGCTCCGGATCGATTTCGCCGACCGGGGGATCGCCGAGGAAGAACTCGCCGCACTCGACGCGATGGCGCTGAGCGGCGAGCCCGAAGTGCGACGGCTGCGCCGTTCCCTGCTGCTCGTGGCGGGCTCGGTCGGTTCCGTCAGCGCGCTCGCCGGCGGTCTCGCGGCGGTCCGCCGCGCCGTCGAGCTCTTCGGCCCCCCGCCCCCTCCCTAGGCGTTCCGACCCGGGAGGGGCGGACGGACCGCCGTCCCCCGGCGCCGGCCGGGGCTGCGGCCCCGGCCGGCTACCGCCGGATCAGTCGGCGTGCCGTCGCCGCCGCCACGGCCGCCGTGCGCGAGTCCACGCCCAGCTTCGCGAAGATGTGCACCAGATGGGACTTCACGGTCGCCTGGGACAGGAACAGTGCCTTGCTGATCTGCTGGTTCGACAGCCCCTCGCCCACCAACTGGAGCACTTCCAACTCCCGCTTGGTCAGTGCCTGGGCAGGGGTCCGCATCCGGTCCATCAGCCGGTGCGCCACGGCCGGCGCGAGGGCGGACTGCCCGGCCGCCGCCGTCCTGACCGCAGCCGCCAACTCCTCCGGCGGCGCGTCCTTCAGGAGGTAACCGGAGGCGCCCGCCTCCACCGCCGCCAGGATGTCCGCATCCGTGTCGTAGGTCGTCAGGACCAACACCTTCGGTCCGCCCGCCGCCGTGATCGCCGCCGTCGCCTCCGAACCGTGCATCCCCGCACCGAACTGCAGGTCCATCAGCACCACGTCCACGCCCCCGCCGGCGGCCAGCTCCACCGCACGCTCGGCGGTGGCCGCCTCGGCGACCACGGCGAAATCGGGCTCGGTGTCGAGGACGGCGCGCAGGCCCGCCCGCACCACCGGATGGTCGTCGGCGAGGAGCAGTCTGATGGTCATGTGGAAGCTCCGGTGGGAAGGGGGAGGGAGACGGCGACGGCGGTGCCCTGTCCGGGCGCCGACTCGACGGTGAAGGTGCCGCCCAGCGACTCCGCGCGCGAGCGCATCGCCGGCAGCCCGAAACCGCCGTCGGAGGAGGGGCGCACGGACGCGGGGTCGAAGCCGACGCCGTCGTCGACCACGTCCAGGGTGACCGACGCGTCCATGAACGACAGGGTGATCTCCGCCCGCGAGGCCGAGGCGTGCCGCACCGTGTTGGCCAGCGCAGACTGCGCGATCCGCAGCAGCGCCACCTCGTACGGGGTGGGCAGCTCGACCGGTGTGCCGCTCACCGAGAAGCGGACCCGCGGCCCGTCCCCCAGGCCGTACGGGACCGCCCCGCTGGTGCTCGGATCGCGCGGGGCCGCGCCGCCGCCCGGCGCGCACAGCCGCTCCAGGGCCGCCGCCAGGGAACCGCGCTCCAGGTCCGGTGGCGAGAGGGCCCGGACGAAGCGCCGTGCCTCCGCCAGGTTGTCCTGGGCGGCCTCGCGCGCCCGGCCGATGTGGACGGCGGCGGGGGAGGCCGGCGGCAGTGCCCGCTCGGCCGCGCGCAGCAGCAGCTGGATCGACGACAGGCCCTGTGCGAGGGTGTCGTGGATCTCGCGGGCCAGCCGCTCCCGCTCGGCGAGGGTTCCCGCGTGCCGCTCCGCCGCGGCCAGCTCCGCCCGCGTCTCGATCAACTCTTCGATGAGTCGGCGCCGCCGCTCGTTCTCCCGGTACAACGCCTGGTAGCCGAGGACCGTCGCCACTGCGACCGCCGCGCCGAGCAGCGGTCCGATGAAGACCCCCGGGTTGAGCGGGGCGCCGTGCCCCACGTACGAGAGGATCGCCGCCCCCGCGGTCACCGCCACGGCCGGCAGCGACCAGCGCGCGGGCAGCAGGTGCAGCTGGAGGAAGTACAGGGGGAAGGCCAGCCAGAGCGCTTCGGGGGTGAGCCAGAGCAGTCCGAGCCAGGACGCACCGAGGACGGCCAGCCAGACGGCGGCGGCCCGCTGGGAGCTCCGCACGGACGGCAGGTACGAGCCGGCCGCGTAGACCGCGCCCGTGACCAGCGCCATCACGGTTCCGACGGTCGAACGGGCCCGCGCCGCGGCGAGGACGAGCAGACCCGCCATGAGCAGGTGCAGGCAGAGGCGCAGGGCGCGCAGGGCGGGGGTGAGGGAACGCGGATCCATGTCCCCTCCAGCGTAGACAGCGCGCGGCCGTCCGGACTCAACCGAAAGTTTGATGGCGGAGCCATCCGTGGCGCGATGCCCGCGGAAGCCCTCGCGGACCACTCTGGTCAGCATGTTCGTGGCATGGAGAGACCTGAGATTCGCCAAGGGGCGTTTCACCCTCATGGGCACGGTGATCGTGCTGATCACCCTGCTCGTGGGATTGCTGTCCGGGCTGACCGCCGGACTCGCGCGAGAGAACGTCTCCGCGATCACCGGCCTGCCCGCCGACCGGCTGGCCTTCGCGGCGCCGCCGTCCGGGCAGTCGGCCTCCTTCACCAATTCGACGGTGACGGAGGACCAGTGGCGCGGGTGGGCGGAGCGGCCCGGGGTGACGGAGGCCGAGCCGCTCGGGATCCGTACCGTCAACGCCGTCGCCGGGGACCGCACCGCCGCGGTCTCCGCCTTCGGATCGGAGCCGGACGCCGGGCTCGCCCCCGGGACCGTCGGCGCGGGGAAGGCGGTCCTGTCCGAGTCGGCCGCGGAGGAGCTGGGGGTCACCACCGGCAGCGCCGTCCGTCTCGGTCCGCTGGAGGTCACCGTCACCGCGGTCTCCGGCGACGCCTCGTACAGCCACACCCCCGTGGTGTGGACCTCGCTCGACGACTGGCAGGAGCTCGGTCGCAGCGGCACCGCCTCCCAGGGGGAGGCCACCGTCATCGCGCTGAGCGGCCAGGACGTCGACTGGGCGGCCGGTGACGAAGCGCTCGGCACCGAGGCCAGGACCTCCGACGACGCCCTCACCGCCATAGGGTCCTACCAGGCCGAGAACGGCTCGCTCCAGCTCATGCGCGGCTTCCTCTTCGCGATCTCCGCGCTCGTCATAGGAGCCTTCTTCACCGTCTGGACCATCCAGCGCAGTGGTGACGTCGCCGTCCTGAAGGCGCTGGGCGCCTCCACCCCGTACCTCCTCAAGGACGCCCTGGGGCAAGCCGTCCTCATGCTCGGCGCCGGCACCCTGCTCGGCACCGTACTGGCGGTCGGCATCGGTGCCCTGGTCAGCGGTGGGAACGTGCCCTTCGTCCTCGAACCGCTCACCGTCCTCGGCCCCGCCGCCGTGATCATCGTCCTCGGTGTCCTGGGCGCCGCACTGTCCATCCGACGGATCACCGCCGTCGACCCCCTCACCGCCCTCGGGAGCGCCCGATGAGCCTCGTCCTCGACGCCGTCACCCTCACCTACCCCGACGGCGACGGCCGGCTCACCGCCCTCGACGCCGTCTCCCTCACCGTCCCCGCCGGTACGCTCACGGCCGTCGTCGGCCCGTCCGGCTCCGGAAAGTCCAGCCTCCTGGCGGTGGCCGCCACCCTGGTGACCCCGGACGAGGGGCGGGTGGTCGTCGCCGGTACGGACACCGGGCCCCTCACCCCTGCGGCCAAGGCGGAGCTGCGGCGCGAACACATCGGGATCGTCTTCCAGCAGCCCAATCTGCTGCCTTCGCTGAGCGCGGTGG
The DNA here is from genome assembly GCF_042743065.1 of Streptomyces sp. NPDC058872. Taxonomy (NCBI): domain Bacteria; kingdom Bacillati; phylum Actinomycetota; class Actinomycetes; order Kitasatosporales; family Streptomycetaceae; genus Streptomyces; species Streptomyces sp. NPDC058872. The sequence continues at coordinate 101,691 of NZ_JBHYMK010000011.1, read as the reverse complement.
AACAGCTCCAGGTGATGGCCCACCTGTCCGGCCGCTCGCCCAAGGCCGCGCGCGACCGGGCGGAAGGGCTCCTCGCCGCGGTGGGCCTCGAGGACCAGGCCCACCGACGGCCGCACCAACTGTCGGGCGGCCAGCGCCAGCGCGTGAACATCGCGAGGGCGCTGATGAACGAACCGTCCGTGCTCCTGGTCGACGAGCCGACGAGCGCGCTCGACCACGAGCGGGGGGCTGCCGTCATGGAGCTGCTCGCCACGCTGACGGTCGAGCGGGGGACGGCGACGGTCCTCGTCACCCACGACCGCACGCACACGGCCCGTACGGACCACACGGTGACGGTCCAGGACGGCCGACTGACGGAGGCGGTGCGAACCTGAGTCGTGCGCGCGGGACGGCCGGCGTCCCGGCAGGCCCGGTGTCCCGGCAGGCCCGTGCCCCTCGGGGTGGTCCACCGGCGGTCGGCACGTCCCCGTGCGGGGGCGTGCCGTCGTCGGTTCGCCGGACCGCATCGACCGGCGGCGCCCCAACGGTCCGGGCCCGGCCGTCCGGCGCGAGTGCTCCACACGCCGGTCCGGGGGCGGGTCGCAGCCGGACCGCGTCGCTCCCCGTCAGCGGGCGGCCCCTCCCCGCGCGCTCGTTCGCCGGGGGAGGGGAAAGGGCTCAGCCCTGGCCGTTGCCGGAGGTGTTCGCGAGGGCCGCCGACAGCTCGCGGGCGACCTCCTGGAGGATCGGGACGATCTTCTCGGTGGCCGCCTCGGTGACCCGGCCCGCAGGGCCCGAGATGGAGATGGCCGCCGCGGTGGGGGAGTCCGGTACGGACACCGCGAGGCAGCGGACCCCTATCTCCTGCTCGTTGTCGTCGACCGCGTACCCCGTCTCGCGGACCGCGACGAGCGCGTCGAGGAAGCCCTCCGGGGTGGTGATGGTCTTCTCGGTGGCGGCCGGCATGCCGGTGCGGGCGAGCAGCGCCCTGACCTCTTCCGCAGGGGTGTGCGCGAGCAGCGCCTTGCCGACGCCGGTGGAGTGCGGCAGGACCCGCCGGCCCACCTCGGTGAACATGCGCATCGAGTGCTTGGACGGCACCTGTGCCACGTACACGATCTCGTCGCCGTCGAGCAGCGCCATGTTCGCGGTCTCGCCGGTCTCCTCGACGAGGCGCGCCAGATAGGGGCGGGCCCAGGTGCCGAGGAGGCGGGAGGCGGACTCGCCGAGCCGGATGAGGCGGGGGCCGAGCGCGTACCGGCGGTTGGGCTGCTGGCGCACGTAGCCGCAGGCGACGAGGGTGCGCATGAGGCGGTGGATGGTGGGGAGCGGGAGTCCGCTGCTGGCGGAGAGTTCGCTCAGGCCGACCTCCCCGCCCGCGTCGGCCATCCGCTCCAGGAGGTCGAAGGCGCGCTCGAGGGACTGGACGCCCCCGCTCGCGGCGGCGGGCTTGGCGGCGTCGGTGGTGCTGGCGCTGGACGTCGGCACGTCAACGGTCCTTTCGAGGCGGGCGGGCAAGGCAGCAGCCTACCGGGCCGTTCGCCGGGACACGTGGTCCCGGTGTCCGCGTCAGCGCCGGTCAGGGGGTGTTTGTCCGGTGTCAGCGGCAGCCCGGAGCGGCCCGGGGCTACCCCGCATGTGCAGAGCTACGTTCTACTGTACGGAATTTTCATTCCACTTTGTGGAAACCTCTAAGTCGGGCGCATCGGACGTCGATGCGGGAAGTGTGCCCTTGACGACCCGTCGTCCGGAAGTGAAGACTCCTTTTCAACAGTTCGTTGAATTTCCCGCTGAAGTGCTTGAAGAAGGGGTACGGGTGGACGTCAACCTGGTCCTGCGCTCGACGCGCGTCATCACCCCCGAGGGGACGCGCCCGGCGTCGATCGCCGTCTCCGGAGGGACGATCGCCGCCGTGCTGCCGTACGACGCGGAGGTACCGGCCGGCGCCCGGCTGGAAGACGTCGGCGACGACGTCGTCCTGCCCGGACTCGTCGACACCCACGTACACGTCAACGACCCCGGCCGCACCGAGTGGGAGGGCTTCTGGACCGCCACCCGGGCCGCCGCGGCCGGCGGCATCACCACCCTGCTCGACATGCCGCTCAACTCGCTGCCCCCGACCACCACCGTGGAGAACCTGCGCGTCAAGCAGGAGGTCGCCCGGCGCAAGGCCCACGTCGACGTCGGCTTCTGGGGCGGCGCCCTGCCCGACAACGTCAAGGACCTGCGCCCCCTCCACGACGCGGGCGTCTACGGCTTCAAGTGCTTCCTCTCGCCCTCCGGGGTCGACGAGTTCCCCTCGCTCGACCAGGAACAGCTGGCCACCTCGCTCGCCGAGATCTCCGGCTTCGGCGGCCTGATGATCGTGCACGCCGAAGACCCGCACCACCTCGCTGCCGCGCCCCAGCGGACGGGCGGGGCGTACGCGGACTTCCTCGCCTCCCGCCCCCGGGACGCCGAGAACACGGCCATCGAGAACCTGATCAACCAGGCCCGCAGGCTCAACGCCCGCGTCCACGTCCTGCACCTCTCCTCCTCGGACGCGCTGCCGGTCCTCGCCGCCGCCAAGGCCGAGGGCCTGAAGGTCACCGTCGAGTCCTGCCCGCACTTCCTCACGCTCACCGCCGAGGAGGTCCCGGACGGCGCCACCGAGTTCAAGTGCTGCCCGCCCATTCGAGAGGCGACCAACCAGGACGCCCTGTGGCAGGGGCTCGCGGACGGCACCATCGACTGCATCGTCTCCGACCACTCGCCGTCCACCGCCGACCTGAAGACCCCGGACTTCGCTTCCGCCTGGGGCGGCATCTCCTCCCTCCAGCTCGGCCTGCCCGTCATCTGGACCGAGGCCCGGCGCCGCGGCCACGGCCTGGAGGACGTCGTCCGCTGGATGTCCGAAGGGCCGGCCCGGCTCGCCGGGCTGAACCGCAAGGGCGCCATCGCGCCCGGGCGCGACGCCGACTTCGCCGTCCTGGACCCGGACGCCGCCTTCACCGTCGACCCGGCCGAGCTCCAGCACCGCAACCGCATCACCGCCTACGCGGGCAAGACCCTCAGCGGTGTCGTCACCTCCACCTGGCTGCGCGGAGAGCGCATCGCCGATCGTGGCGTCCTCACCGAGCCCTCCGGCCGCCTCCTCGAAAGGAACAACTGACCCGTGAGCACCGGCATACCCTCCTTCACCGGCGACGCCAGCCCTTACGGCGGCGGCGACCCGTACGCCGACTACCGCACGGCAGACTTCCCCTTCACCCAGTACGCCGACCTCGCGGACCGGCGCCTCGGCGCCGGTGTGATCGCCGCCAACGACGAGTTCTTCGCCGAGCGCGAGAACCTGCTCAAGCCCGAGGCCGCCGAGTTCGACCCCGAGCACTTCGGCCACAAGGGCAAGATCATGGACGGCTGGGAGACCCGCCGCCGCCGCGGCGCCTCGGCCCGGGAGCCGCACCCCACCGAGGCCGACCACGACTGGGCCCTCGTCCGACTGGGCGCACCCGGCGTCGTCCGGGGCATCGTCATCGACACCGCCCACTTCCGCGGCAACTACCCGCAGGCCGTCTCCGTCGAGGCCGCCTCCGTGGCCGGCTCGCCCTCGCCCGAGGAACTCCTCGCCGACGACGTGAAGTGGACGACGTTGGTCCCCCGCACCGCCATCGGCGGGCACGCCGCCAACGGCTTCGCCGTCGACGTGGAGCAGCGCTTCACGCACCTGCGCGTCAACCAGCACCCCGACGGCGGCATCGCCCGGCTCCGCGTCCACGGAGAGGTCGCCCCCGATCCGCAGTGGCTGGGCGTGCTCGGCACCTTCGACCTCGCGGCCCTGGAGAACGGCGGCCGGGTCGAGGACGCCTCGGACCGCTTCTACTCCCCGGCCACCAACACCATCCAGCCCGGCCGCTCCCGCAAGATGGACGACGGCTGGGAGACCCGCCGCCGCCGGGACAAGGGCAACGACTGGATCCGCTACGCCCTGGCGGCCGAGTCCGAGATCCGCGCCGTCGAGATCGACACCGCCTACCTCAAGGGCAACAGCGCGGGCTGGGCAGCCCTCTCGATCGCGGCCGAAGGCTCGGACGAGTGGACCGAGGTCCTGCCCCGGACCCGCCTCCAGCCCGACACCAACCACCGGTTCGTCCTCGACGCCCCGGCGGTCGGTGCCCGCGTGCGGATCGACATCTACCCGGACGGCGGCATTTCCCGCCTCCGCCTCTTCGGCTCCCTCACGGAGGCCGGTGCGGCGCGGCTGACCGCCCGCCACCAGGAACTCGGCGGCTGACGGACCCGTCCGGACCCGGCGGGCACGACACCCCGCCCGGCCCGCGGGGGCGCACCGGCCCGACAGCACCGGTGCGCCCCCGCGCAACCCCCGCGGACCCGTGCCGCGTGCCCGCCTTCCTCCTCGGCCGTCGCACGTACGACGTCTTCGCGGGCTGCTGGCCCCGGCAGACCGACCCCGAGAACGCCATCGCCACCAAGCTCAACGGCCTCGCCGAGTACGTCGTCACCACCACCCCCGCCTCGGCCGGCTGGAGCGGCACCACCCTGCTCCGCGGTGATGCCGTCGAGGAGGTCACCGCGCTCAAGGAGCGCACCGACGGAGAGATCCAGGTGCACGGCAGCGCCGGCCTCGCTCGCACCCTCCTGGACCACGACCTCATCGACACCCTCCACCTGGCCGCCTTTCCCGTGGTCCTCGGCACGGGGCGCCGGCTCTTCACCGACGGGGTCCGTCCCACCGCCTTCCGCCACGTCGACGCGCGCGTCACCGGAGCGGGCGTCGCCCTCCACGCCCATGCGCTGGCGGGCCGTCCCGCGTACGGCAGCCACTGAAGCGGTCGCGCCCGTGGCGACTTCCGGGGCCTTCCGCGCCGGCCACGGGCCCGCGCCCACGGCCCGGGGGAAAGGTGTAGCCACCACGGGCCTCCCGGGGTACCGTGATGCCTCCGAGTGCGAGCCGTCGAAGCCTCCACCCCACCAGCAGAGTTGGAGAAGCGGTCCGCGATGTCCTCGATCGCCGCACCGGTGTCCCTCGGCGCACCGCGCCGGGCATGGCTCACCGATCTGCCCGTGTTGCTCGTCGCCGTCGTCTGGGGTTCCAGCTATCTCGCGGCCAAGGGCATCACCACCGGCCACACCGTGATCGCGGTCCTCGTGCTGCGGTTCGCCGTGGTGCTGCCCGTCCTCGTCGCCGTGGGGTGGAGCCGGCTCCGGACCCTGAGCGCGTCCCAGTGGAGGGGGGCCGCCGTCCTCGGGCTGATCCTCAGCGGGATCTTCCTCTTGGAGACGTACGGCGTCGTCCACACCTCGGCCACCAACGCGGGCCTGATCATCAGCCTCACCATGATCTTCACCCCGCTCGCCGAGGCCGCCCTCACCCGGGTCCGCCCGGCCCGGGGGTTTCTCGCCGCTGCTGCGCTCTCGGTCACGGGCGTGGTCCTGCTGACCCAGGGCGCCGGGTTCACCGCGCCCTCCACCGGTGACCTGCTCATGCTGCTCGCCGCCGTCGCGCGCACCGTCCACGTCCTTGCCATGTCCCGGATCAAGGCGGTCCGATCGGCCGACTCGCTCTCCCTCACCACCGTGCAACTCGGCTCCGCCGTGGCCGTGTTCGCCGTCATCGCCGCTTTTCCCGGTGCCGGTGCTTCGCCCTGGGCCACGGCCCTCGACTTCGGCCCCCGAGCCTGGGCGGGCCTCCTCTTCCTCGCCGTCTTCTGCACGCTCTTCGCCTTCTTCGTGCAGATGTGGGCCGTCCGACGCACCTCAGCCTCCCGGGTCAGCCTCCTCCTCGGGACGGAGCCGCTCTGGGCCGCCGCCGCCGGCATCGCCGTCGCCGGAGACCGCCCCGGAGCACTCGGTCTCGCCGGTGCACTCCTCGTTCTCGCGGGAACCAGTTGGGGGCGCCGCGCCGCGGACGAGGGCTCCGGGTGAGTTCCGCGGGCGTGCGTTCCCCGCGCGATGCCTGCACGAACCAGCCCACGGGCAGCTCGACCCACCTCGGCATCCGGTGCCGTCCGCCCCCGCAGAGACCTCCGCGGCGCCCCGACGGACGGCCTCTTCCGGGTCCCGGGCGAGCCGCCCACAGACCGCTGCGACGTCCAGCGCACCGTCCAGCTCCACGAGCGCGTCGTGCACCCCGGTCTGCAGCCAGTCAGCCTGCTGGTCGTCGGCCCCGGCAACCGCGAGGGCGACGAGCCTCACCGCAGTCACCGTCCCCACCCGGACCACCGCCCGTCGGCTCGCGCACCACACCGGCGGCCCCGACCAGCGGCCATGAGATCCCGAAGCCCCGAGGAAACCCTTCACGATCCGATCGTGATCGAGGAGGCGATCGAGCCGCGCCCCCGTCCGTCCACCGCAGCCGATACCGAAGTGTCGACCTGCGCGACTCCGGTAGCCCGACCGCCCCGCACACCCGGTGGACCACCCCCGACCTGCGTACATTGCGGATATGACACGTACGGACCCGCAGCGCCTGCTGCTCCCTTCCCACCTGGTCGAATCGGGCGGGGACGGGAAGGGGCGGACCCGCCGCACCGTGCGCGACTGGATCGTCGACGCCACCCTGTTCCTGCTCGCGGCCCTCGTCGGCCTCGTCGACGTCGACAACGGCGCCGCGTACAACAGCGACCCCGCGATCCTCTTCGACCTGCTGGCCGGTGGCGCGGCCTGCTGCGCCCTGTGGCTGCGCCGCCGTTGGCCGGTCGGGCTCTCCGTCGCCCTCTCCCTGCTCAGCGTCGTCGTCCCGGCCGCGGGCGGCGCCGTCCTCGTGAGCCTGTTCAGCGTCGCCGTACGCCGTCCCTTCCGAGAGGTCGCCTGGCTCGGGGCGCTGGCCGCCGCCGCCTCCACCGTGCAGGCCTTCGTCCGACCCGATCCCACGGTGAACACCGGGCTGCTGATCGGTTTCGGGTTCGTCCTCATCCTGCTCGTCACCGCCTGGGGCATGCTCGTCCGCTCCCGGCGCCAGCTCGTCGAGGCGCTCCGGGAACGGGCCCGTCGGGCCGAGTCCGAAGCGGAGCTGCGCGCCGCCCAGGCCCAGCGGCTCGCCCGCGAGGCCATCGCCCGCGAGATGCACGACGTCCTCGCCCACCGGCTCACCCTGCTCAGCGTGCACGCCGGAGCGCTGGAGTTTCGTCCCGATGCCCCGCCCGAGCAGATCGCCCGTGCCGCCGGAGTCATCCGTGACAGCGCCCATGACGCCCTCCAGGACCTCCGCGAGATCATCGGAGTCCTCCGCGCACCCGGCGAGGACGGCGAGGGCGACCGCCCCCGACCCACCCTGGCCACCCTCGATGCGCTGGTCGCCGAGTCACGCGCAGTCGGTGCGGACGTGGTCCTCGACACCGCGGTCGACGACCCCGCCGCGGTTCCCGCGGCGACCGGCCGCACCGTCTACCGCATCGCACAGGAGGCCCTCACCAACGCCCGCAAGCACGCCCCCGGTGCCACGGTCACCCTCACCGTCCGGGGCCGCCCGGGCGACGGCCTCACCGTCGAGGTCCGGAATCCGGCCCCGACCGGGCCGATCCCGCACGTCCCCGGTTCCGGACAGGGACTCATCGGCCTCACCGAGCGGGCCGCCCTCGCCGGCGGTCGGCTGGACCACGGCCCGACAGACGACGGCGGGTTCGCCGTGCGGGCCTGGCTACCGTGGCCCGCATGACCATCAGGCCGCCCATCGTCGACGACGGTCCCCTGGTCCGTTCTGAGCGTTCCCACGGTCAAGGCCCACGTCTCCCGCGTCCTCGCCGGACTCGACCTCGACAACCGCGTTCAGATCGCGCTCCTCGTCCACGACGCCGGCCTCCTCGACGAGAACCGGCACGACCACGGCGACGAGCCTCCCCGCGGTGACCAATCGGATAACCTTCGGAGATGTCCGTCATCGAACTGGGGGAGTACGGCGCGGACTTCATCGCGAACCCGTACCCCGTCTACGCGAAGCTCCGTGAGTCAGGCCCCGTCCACGAGGTGCGGATGCCCGACGGTTTCCGATTCTGGCTCGTCGTGGGCCACGACGAGGGGCGTGCCGCGCTCGCCGACCCCCGACTCGCCAAGTCCCCGTCCGTCATCGGCGTCCGGCCGTCGGAGGAGGACATCATCGGTGTCCACCTCCTCTCGGCGGACGCCCCCGACCACACCCGGCTGCGCCGCCTGGTCACGGCCGAGTTCACCGGACGCCGGGCAGAGGGCCTGCGCCCCCGGATCGAGCGGCTCACCCACGAGCTCGCCGACGCCATGGAACCGGCCGGGCGCGCCGACCTCGTCGACGCCTACGCCTTCCCGCTGCCCGTCACCGTCATCTGTGAACTCCTCGGAGTCCCGACCGAAGACCGGGAGACCTTCCGCGGCTGGTCGAACGAGCTGGTCAGCCCCACCGACGAACAGAGCATGACCGACGCCATGGTCGGCCTGGCCGGTTACCTCGACGCACTCATCGAGGACAAGCGGTGCGCAGGTCCCGCCGAGGACCTGCTCTCCGGCCTGATCGCCACCCGGGCCGAGGACGGCGACCGGCTCTCCGCCACCGAACTCCGTGCCATGGCCTACCTGTTGCTGCTCGCCGGTCACGAGACCACGGTCAACCTGATCTCCAACACCGTCCGCAACCTGCTCATCCACCCCGAACAGCTCGCCGCCCTGCGCGCCGATCCGGAGCTCCTCGACGGCGCCATCGAGGAGTCCCTGCGCTACGAGGGACCGGTCGAGACCAGCACGGTCCGCTTCACCCGGGAGGCCGTCACCGTCGGCGACACCGTGATCCCGGCGGGACAGAACGTCCTGGTGGGGATCGGCGCGCTCGCCCGGGACCCGGGCCGCTTCCCCGAACCCGACCGCTTCGACATCCGCCGTGACACCCGCGGCCACCTGGCCTTCGGGCACGGCATCCACTACTGCCTGGGCGCCCCGCTCGCCCGCCTGGAGGGCCGGATCGCCCTGCGCACGCTCCTGGAACGCTTCCCCCGCCTCGAACTGGATCCCGGGGGCGCGCCCTGGGAGTGGCTGCCGGGCCTGCTCATGCGGGGCGTCCGTCACCTCCCGGTCCGTTGGTGAGTGCCCGGCACCGCGGTGGTCAGGACTCCAGCCGCACCGGACGCCGCTCCCGGCGCGAACGCTCGCAGGCCTCGGCGATCCTGAGCGCCGCCAGGGCCTCCCGGCCGTCACAGGGATTGGGGGCCTCGCCGCGCACCAGACGCACGAAGGCGTCCAGCTCCGCCTCGTAGGCGGGGGCGAAGCGCTCCAGGAAGCCGGGCCAGGGCTTGCCGGGGGCGGGCGGTCCCTGCGGTTCCACGGAGGAGAGCGGGCTGCGGTCGTCCAGGCCCACCACGATCTGGTCCCGTTCGCCCGCCAGTTCCATGCGGACGTCGTACCCGGCGCCGTTGCAGCGGGTCGCGGTCGCCGTCACCAGGGTCCCGTCGTCCAGGGTGAGCACGGCGGCCGCGGTGTCCACGTCGTCCGCCTCGCGGAACACGGCGGGGCCCGCGTCCGAGCCCGTCGCGTACACCTCGACCACCTCCCGCCCGGTCACCCAACGGACGACGTCGAAGTCGTGCACCAGGCAGTCCCGGAAGAGCCCCCCGGAGAGCGGCAGGTAGGCGGCCGGCGGCGGCTCGGGGTCGGACGTGACCGCCCGCACGGTGTGCAGCCGGCCCAGCCGCCCCGACCGCACCGCCGCGCGCGCCGCCCGGTAGCCGGCGTCGAAGCGGCGCATGAAGCCCAGCTGCAGTGCGGTGCCCGCCGCGGCCACCGCGTCGAGCGCGGCCAGCGTCCCGGGCACGTCCAGGGCGATCGGCTTCTCGCAGAAGGCCGGCAGGCCCGCCCGGGCGACACGGGCGATCAGCTCCGCGTGCGCGGCCGTCGCGGAGGCGATCACCACGGCGTCCAGGGCCTGCCCGAGCAGTGCGTCCACGTCCGGTGCGGCCTCCGCCCCGAGCGCCCCCGCGACCGCCGCCGCCCGGGCGGCGTCCGCGTCCGCCACGACCAACGCCTCCACCTCCGCGTGGCGGGCCAGCACACCCGCGTGGAAGCTCCCGATCCGTCCCGTACCGATGAGTCCGATGCGCATGGCCCCACCGTGGAGCGGACCGCCCCGGGTGTCAAGGATTTGTCAGGACAACCGGACGTCATGACTTCCCGCCGTGAACGACCCCGGTTACGCTCCCCCCGTGTCCAAGCAGTCCGGCTCTCCCCTGCCCCCGCTCTCCGTGGACCGCACCAGTCCGGTCCCGCTCTACTTCCAGCTCGCCCAGCAGTTGGAGGGCGCCGTGGAGAACGGGAGCCTGGCTCCGGGCAGCCTCCTCGGCAACGAGATCGACCTCGCCAACCGCCTGGGACTCTCCCGCCCCACCGTCCGCCAGGCCATCCAGACCCTGGTCGACAAGGGCCTCCTGGTGCGCCGCCGGGGCGTCGGCACCCAGGTCGTGCACAGCAGGGTCCGTCGCCCGATGGAGCTCAGCAGCCTCTACGACGACCTCGCCGCGGCCGGGCAGCGCCCCGCGACCCGGGTCCTGGCCAACCGCCTCGAACCCGCCACCGCACCCGTTGCCGCCGCCCTCGGCGTGCCCGAGGGCACCGAGGTCCGCTACCTCGAACGACTCCGCACGGCAGGCGGCGAGCCCCTGGCCCACCTGCACAACCACCTGCCCGCGGGCCTCGTCGTCCTCGACACCGAAACCCTGGAGGGCACCGGCCTCTACCGCATGCTCCGCTCCGCGGCAGTCACCCTGCACAGCGCCCGCCAGATCGTCGGAGCCCGTGCCGCGACCGCGGCGGAGGCCGCACTGCTCGACGAACCGGAGGGCGCTCCGCTGCTCACGATGGAGCGGATCACCTTCGACGACACCGGGCGGGCCGTCGAGTACGGCTCCCACCTCTATCGAGCGGCTCGCTACTCCTTCGAGTTCCAGCTGATGGTCCGCCCGTAGCCCGGGCACGCCGCCGGTGCGGTCGCCGCGACGACCGCACCGCTCAGCTCGGGGAACGGGCGGCCGGAGCCCCCTGGCGAGCGCCTCGACCTGCATGACCGATACTGCAATGCACGCAGAAGGACATAAAGGAGGGCACGAGCTCGTGACCAGGCTCAGGACAGGAGGGGTGCGCGCCGCGATCGGGGCAGTGCTCGCGCTCGCGCTCACCACGGCGCTCGCCGGGTGCAGCAGCACCGGCGGGAAGCGGGCGGAGGACGCCCGCAAGGCCGCCGCCGCACAGGGCAGGGCGGCCGTCGACACCCCCCGGTGGACCTTTGCCATGGTCACCCACTCGGGCGATGGCGACACCTTCTGGGACATCGTCCAGAACGGCGCCGAGCAGGCCGCGGTCAAGGACAACATCAACTTCCTCTACGCCCACAGCGACGAGGCGCAACAGCAGGCGCAGCTGATCGACTCGTACGTCGCCAAGGGCGTCGACGGGCTCATCGTGACCCTCGCGAAGCCCGACGCCATGAAGGCCGCCGTCGAGAAGGCGGTCGAGGCCGGCATCCCGGTGATCACCGTGAACTCCGGCGCCGAACAGTCCCGGGCCTACGGCGCGCTCACCCACATCGGGCAGGACGAGACCGTCGCCGGCGAGGCGGTCGGCGAGGAGCTCGACCGGCGCGGAAGGAAGAAGGCCCTCTGCGTCCTGCACGAGCAGGGCAACGTCGGCCACGAGCAGCGCTGCGCCGGAACGAAGAAGACCTTCGACGGCGAACTGGTCAACCTGTACGTCGACGGCACCAACATGCCCGACGTCAAGGCCTCGATCGAAGCCAAGCTCCAGTCCGACGAGGACATCGACGCCGTCGTCACCCTCGGCGCCCCCTTCGCCGACACCGCGGTCCAAGCCGCGAAGAGCGCGGGGAGCCGGGCCGAGATCGACACCTTCGACCTCAACGCCAAGGTCGCGACCGGCCTGGAGGACGGCAGCCTGGGCTTCGCCGTCGACCAGCAGCCCTACCTCCAGGGCTACGAGGCCGTCGACCTGCTCTGGCTGTACCGCTACAACGCCGACGTCCTCGGCGGCGGCAAGCCGGTCCTGACCGGTCCGCAGATCATCACCAAGGACCAGGCCGGCGCGCTGAAGCAGTACGCGGATCGGGGCACCCGATGAGTTCCACCACCCCGACGTCGGACGACCTCGACCACGTGGACGAACGACTGCTCCGCACCACCCCGCTGAAGAAGCTCCTCGGCCGCCCCGAGCTGGGGTCGGTCGTCGGCGCGCTCGCGGTCTTCGCCTTCTTCGCGGTGGTCGCCGACGGCTTCCTGAAGCCGTCCAGCCTCGGCACCGTCCTCTACGCGGCCTCCACCCTCGGCATCATGGCCGTGCCCGTCGCCCTGCTGATGATCGGCGGCGAGTTCGACCTCTCCGCAGGCGTCCTGGTCACCAGTTCGGCGCTGGTCTCGTCGATGTTCAGCTATCAGATGACGGCCAACGTCTGGGTCGGCATCGGCGTCTCGCTGCTCGTCACCCTCGCGATCGGTGCCTTCAACGGCGTCATGCTGACGCGGACCAAACTGCCCAGCTTCATCATCACGCTCGCCACCTTCCTGATGCTGACCGGTCTGAACCTCGGCGTCACCAAACTGGTCACCGGCACCGTCTCCACCAAGAGCATCGCCGACATGGAGGGCTTCCCCTCCGCCCACAAGGTCTTCGCCTCGGAGTGGACGATCGGCGGCGTCGAGTGGAAGGTCACCGTCCTGTGGTGGATCGTCCTCGTCGCGCTCGCCACCTGGATCCTGCTCCGCACCCGCTTCGGCAACTGGATCTTCGCCGTCGGCGGCGGTGCGGAGGCGGCCCGCGCGGTCGGCGTCCCCGTCCGGCGCACGAAGATCGGCCTCTACACGGGCGTGGCCTTCTGCGCCTGGATCTCCGGCCAGCACCTGCTCTTCTCCTTCGACGTCGTCCAGTCCGGCGAAGGCGTCGGAAACGAGCTGATCTACATCATCGCGGCCGTCATCGGAGGCTGCCTGATCACCGGCGGATACGGGTCCGCCGTCGGCTCCGCGGTCGGCGCCCTCATCTTCGGAATGACCAGCAAGGGCATCGTGTACGCCGAGTGGAACCCGGACTGGTTCAAGTTCTTCCTGGGCGCGATGCTGCTGCTCGCCACCCTGCTGAACGCCTGGATCCGCAAGCGCGTGGAGGCCACCAAATGACGACCGGAGCCGCCCCCCTCATCGAGCTGACCGACGTCAGCAAGCACTACGGCAACATCCGCGCCCTCGAAGGGGTCTCCCTGGAAGTCCGCGCGGGCGAGATCTCCTGCGTCCTCGGTGACAACGGCGCCGGCAAGTCCACCCTCATCAAGATCGTCGCAGGTCTCCACCGGCACGATGCCGGCACCTTCCGCATCGAGGGCGAGGAGGTCACCCTCGCCCGTCCGCGCGACGCCCTCGACCGCGGCATCGCCACCGTCTACCAGGACCTGGCCGTCGTCCCCCTCATGCCGGTCTGGCGGAACTTCTTCCTCGGCTCCGAGCCCACCAAGGGCTCCGGCCCCTTCAAACGGCTCGACGTCGACCTGATGCGGACCACCACCCGGGAGGCCCTGCTCCGCATGGGCATCGACCTCCGCGACGTCGACCAGCCGATCGGCACCCTCTCCGGCGGCGAGCGCCAGTGCGTGGCGATCGCCCGCGCCGTCCACTTCGGCGCCAAGGTCCTCGTCCTCGACGAGCCGACCGCCGCACTCGGCGTCAAACAGTCCGGCGTCGTCCTCAAGTACGTCGCCGCCGCCCGTGACCAGGGCCTCGGCGTGGTCCTCATCACCCACAACCCGCACCACGCCTATCTCGTCGGCGACCGGTTCGTCCTCCTCAAGCGGGGCGTCATGGCGGCGAGCCACACCAAGGACTCCGTCTCCCTGGACGAGTTGACCCGGCAGATGGCCGGTGGCAGCGAGCTGGAGGACCTGCGCCACGAACTGGAGCGCCCCTCCGCGACGTGACGGCCGCTTGACGCCCCGCCTGGCAGAATCGGAGCCGATGAGTACCTACCGTGACCTCGCGCACCGGGGCTCCGCCCGCGGCACCGTGCTGCGGACCGTCGGCACCCGGGAACGGCGCTCCCACCTGACGGCGCCGCGGGTGCCGACCGTCGGCATCGACATCGGCGGCACGAAGGTGATGGCCGGGGTCGTCGACGCCGACGGGAACATCCTGGAGAAGGTCCGCACCGAGACCCCCGACAAGTCGAAGAGTCCGAAGGTCGTCGAGGACACCATCGTCGAACTCGTCCTGGACCTCTCCGACCGGCACGACGTGCACGCCGTCGGCATCGGCGCGGCCGGCTGGGTGGACGCCGACCGGGCCCGGGTGCTCTTCGCCCCGCACCTCGCCTGGCGCAACGAGCCCCTCCGGGACGCGCTCCAGGGGCGCCTCGCCGTTCCCGTCATGGTCGACAACGACGCCAACACCGCGGCCTGGGCCGAGTGGCGCTTCGGCGCCGGACGCGGCGAGGACCACCTCGTCATGATCACCCTCGGCACCGGCATCGGGGGCGCCATCCTGGAGGACGGCCGGGTCAAGCGGGGCAAGTACGGAGTCGCCGGCGAGTTCGGCCACATGCAGGTCGTCCCCGGCGGACACCGGTGCCCCTGCGGCAACCGGGGGTGCTGGGAGCAGTACAGCTCCGGCAACGCGCTGGTCCGGGAGGCCCGCGAACTGGCCGCCGCCGACTCCCCGGTCGCGTACGAGATCATCGAGCGCGTGAAGGGCAACGTCTCCGACATCACCGGCCCCCTCATCACCGAGCTCGCCCGCGAGGGCGACGCCATGTGCGTCGAACTGCTCCAGGACATCGGCCAGTGGCTCGGCGTCGGCATCGCCAACCTCGCCGCCGCCCTCGACCCCTCCTGCTTCGTCATCGGCGGAGGCGTCTCCGCCGCCGACGACCTCCTCATCGGCCCCGCCAGGGAGGCCTTCCGCCGCCACCTCACCGGCCGCGGCTACCGCCCGGAGGCCCGCATCACCCGCGCCCAGCTCGGCCCCGAGGCCGGCATGGTCGGCGCCGCCGACCTCGCCCGCCTCGTCGCCCGCCGCTTCCGCCGCGCCAACCGGCGCCGGGTCGAGCGGTACGAACGGTACGAGCGCTACGCCCAGGCCCTGCGCAACGGGACCTCCGGCCGGGCCGTCCGTCCCCCCGAGGAACCGCCTTCATGAGCCTGACCCACCGCCCCGCCCCGCCCCGCACCCCCCAGGACAAGCTGCCCGAGGACCGTCGGCACATGATCCGCCGCCGCTGGCTGACGGCCGTGATCATCGTGCTCCTCGTCGGCATCCCGGCCGGCTACCTGGTCATCTCGGCGGGCCAGAGCCGCGACAGCGGTCGCGACAAGGAGCGCGAGTCCTCGGCGGCCGGCCTCCAGGACAACTGGCCCTCCCTGATGAAGCGCCGGGTCTTCGAGGTCCCCGTTCCCTCCGGGGCCTGGGGCGTCGCCTACTACGAGACCAGCAACTGGAAGACGAGCCGGCTGTACGTGCAGTTCACCACGACGGCCGGAGGGCTCGACGCCTTCCTCGCGGACTCGGGCACCTCCCGTGCCGCACTCGTCCCCGGCAGCGTCACCGTCGGCGACCGGGACGCCGGCATCGTCGGCTGGACCTTCGCCGACGGCATGACCTGGGCGGGCACCACCGTCACCCGCGAGGAACCCCGCCCGGCCACCGACCTCACCGTCGACCTCACCGATCCGGCCTTCCCCCGCGTCTATGCGGTCTCGACCACCAGCCCCTGAGCCGGGGTGCCCGACCGGAGGCCGCGCCCCTCCCGGACGACCCGCCCGGCTCGCGCGGGCGCGCCGATTCGCGTCCAATGGCGGGACGGACCGGGTGGGGTCGGGAGGCGGAATGTCGTGGGCGAGCCGGGTGCGGAACATCCGGACCGGAGCCGAGGACCGCTTCCCGGTCCTCGCGGAACTGACCGGCAGGCTCGTGAGCGGAAACCTCCTGGACGCCGGGACGCGCCTCGCTGCCCAGGCCTTCCTGGCCGCCGTGCCGCTCCTCTTCGCCGTGGCGGCCTTCGCCCCGCTCGCCGTGCGCGAGCAGATGCGCGACTCCCTCCGCGCGATGTTCGGGCTCACCGGCCTCTCCGACCGGGAACTGCAGCAGGTCCTGGACCAGACCGCTTCCGAAGGGTTGCGGGAGACCACCGGGACCGTCGGCGCGGTCGTGGCCCTGGTGTCGGCCACCAGCTTCAGCCGTGCGATGGCCCGCGTGTGCGAGCGGGCCTGGGACCTGCCCAGGGCCGGCACCAGGGTCGCGGCCTGGCGCTGGGCGGTGTGGCTGCTCGCCCTGGTCGTCGTGGTCCTCTTCCAGGCACCCCTCCGCGGCGGGTTCGGCATCGGCGGTTGGCTCGGACTGCCGGCGTACTTCCTCGTCAGCACGGGGGTCTGGCTGTGGACCCAGCACCTGTTCCTCGCCAACCGCGTCCCCTGGCTGCCGCTCCTGCCCGGAGCGCTCCTGGCCGGCGCGGCCACGACCGCCCTCGGCCTCACCGCACGGCTCTACATGCCGGGCGCGCTCAACCGGGCCCTGAACGAGTACGGCTCCCTCGGCCTGGTCCTGACCCTGCTGTCCTGGCTGATCGTCCTCTGCGCCGCGCTCACCTTCGCCATCACCATCGGTGCCGTACTGGCCCAGGAACCCCCGCTCAACCGGTATCTCGCACCCCCGTCCCCCACGGAGGACCCGAATGTGGAAGCGTGGGGCGGGTGAGCGAGATCAAAGCTGAAACCCTGCAGCACCGCGTCGACGGCCGGGAGGACGCCCCGGTCCTCGTCCTGGGACCGTCCTTGGGCACCACCTTCCACATGTGGGACCGACAGATACCGGAACTCACCCGGGACTGGCGGGTCGTCCGGTTCGACCTGCCGGGGCACGGTGGTGCACCCGCGATGCCCTTCACCTCCGTCGCCGAGCTCGGTGACCGGCTCCTCGTCACCCTCGACGCGCTCGGCGTCCAGCGCTTCGCCTACGCGGGCTGTTCCCTCGGCGGGGCCGTCGGCCTCGATCTGGCCCTCCGGGCACCCCATCGGGTCAGTTCCCTCGCCCTGGTCGCCACCTCGCCCCGGTTCGGCACCGCAGACGAGTTCCGCCAGCGGGGCGTGATGGTCCGCACCCACGGCATGGAGCCGATGGCCCGCACCGCTCCCGAACGCTGGTTCACCCCCTTCTTCGCCGGTGCCCAGCCCGCCATCGTCGACTGGGCCGTGCAGATGGTCCGGACGACCGACCCCACCTGCTACGTCGCCGCCTGTGAGGCCCTCGCCGTCTTCGACGTCCGCGAGGCCCTCGGCAACATCGGCGTTCCCGCGCTCGTCGTCGTCGGTTCCGAGGACCAGGTCACCGGCCCCGCCGAGGCCCGCACCCTGGTCGCCGGCATCCCCGACGCCCGACTCGCCGTCGTTCCCGGCGCCTCGCACCTCACCCCCGTCGAGCAGCCCGCCGCCGTCACCGACCTGCTCGGCGGGCACTTCAGCGGCGCTCCCAAGGAAACCAGCGGTTCCCTCACCGTGCCGCCGCAGCCCGTGCCCGTCGCCCCGGCCGCCCCCGCCGCCCCCGCCGACGAGCCCGTCGAGGCCGGCCGCCCCGACCCGTACCAGAAGGGGCTCGGACTGCGCCGCGAGGTCCTCGGCGACACCCGTGTGGACCGGGCCCTCGCCGCCGACCCCGACGGGGCCTTCCAAGAACTCGTCACCCGCTATGCCTGGGGCGAGGTCTGGAGCCGCGAGGGCCTCGACCGGCGCACCCGCAGCGTCGTGACGCTCACCGCCCTCATCGCCGGAGGCCACCGCGAGGCACTCGCCGACCACACCCGTGCCGCCCTCCGCAACGGGCTGTCGCCCGCGGAACTCCGCGAGGTCGTCCTCCACACGGGCGTGTACTGCGGCCTGCCCGCAGCGGAGACGGCGCTGGGAGTGGTCACCCGGGTCATCGCGGAGGAGACGACGCCGCCGGCGTAGCCTGGCCCCGTGAAGCTGACCAAGAAGTCCCACGCCTGCGTGCGGCTGGAGAAGGACGGCCGCACGCTCGTCCTCGACCCCGGCATGTTCACCGAGGAGGACGCCGTCCTCGGCGCCGACGCACTCCTCGTCACCCACGAGCATCCCGACCACTTCGACGAGGGGCGGCTGCGCAGCGCCCTGGAGGCCGATCCGGCGGTCGAGCTCTGGACCCTGCGCAGCGTCGCCGACCGGCTCTCGGCCGCCTTCCCGGGGCGGGTGCACACCGTCGGACACGGCGACGCCTTCACCGCGGCCGGATTCGAGGTCCAGGTCCACGGCGAGCTGCACGCGGTGATCCACCCGGACATCCCGCGCATCACCAACGTGGGCTACCTCGTCGACGGCGCCGTCTTCCACCCCGGCGACGCGCTCACCGTGCCCGATCACCCCGTCGACACGCTGTTGCTCCCCGTCATGGCGCCGTGGAACAAGATCTCCGAGGTCATCGACTACGTGCGCGAGGTCGCACCGCGGCGGGCGTACGACATCCACGACGCGCTGCTCACCGACCTCGCCCGGCCCATTTACGACCGCCAGATCGGCGAGCTCGGCGGCACCGCCCACGCCCGGCTGGCCCCGGGCGCGTCCACCCTGCTCTGAGGGTCCCTCCGCGGTGGAAGGCGGAGGGGCGCACGGAGTCGCGGGGCGGACCCGGAGCACCGCCCCGAGCACCGCCTCCGCCCCCGGGCGCCGCCACCGGGGTCGCCCTCCGCCTGCCGTCGGCGAGTGCCGCGGAGGTCGACCGTCACACCCCGCCAGTAGGCTTGCGGGCATGCGCATCGCCACCTGGAACGTCAATTCGATCACGGCCCGGCTGCCCCGGCTCCTGGCCTGGCTGGAGAGCAGCGGCACGGACGTGCTGTGCATCCAGGAGACCAAGTGCTCCGCCGAGCAGTTCCCCACCGAAGAACTGCGCGCCCTGGGCTACGAGTCGGCGGTCAACGCCACCGGCCGGTGGAACGGCGTGGCCCTCCTCTCCCGCGTCGGCTTCGACGACGTGGTCGTCGGCCTCCCCGGCGGCCCGCAGTACGACGGGGCGGAGGAGCCCCGGGCGATCTCCGCGACCTGCGGCCCGGTCCGCGTCTGGTCGGTGTACGTACCGAACGGCCGCGAGGTGACCCACGAGCACTACGCCTACAAGCTCCGGTGGCTGGAGGCCCTCAAGCACGCCGTTGCGGACGACGCGGCGGCGGACCGGCCGTTCGCCGTCCTCGGCGACTACAACATCGCCCCGACCGACGAGGACGTCTGGGACGTCTCCGTGTTCGAGGGCGCCACGCACGTGACGGAGCCGGAGCGCGCCGCCCTGGCGGCCCTGCGCGGGACCGGTCTGACCGACGTGGTTCCGCGCCCCCTGAAGTACGACCACCCCTTCACGTACTGGGACTACCGCCAGCTCTGCTTCCCGAAGAACAAGGGCATCCGCATCGACCTGGTCTACGGCAACAAGCCCTTCGTCGAAGCGGTCACCGACGGCTACGTCGATCGCGAGGAGCGCAAGGGCAAGGGGGCCTCGGACCACGCCCCGGTGGTGGTGGACCTCGACGTCTGATCCGACGCCAGGGGCGGGGGGATCACCGCGTGCCGTCTGGTCGGCCGGGAGGCGACGGTGCGACGCTGTTCGGATGAACATTCCCTTTCTGGGCGGCTGGCCCAAGCGGCACGAGCCCGAATCCACCGACGGACACTTGGCGGCAGCCTTCGACCGGGACCCGGAGGGCGTGGCCGAACTGCTCTCCGAGTGCACGCTGCTGCGCACCCGCGCGGGAGAGGTCGGGGTGGACTTGGACGACACCCCGACCTCCCTCCAGGAGCTCGATCAGCTGCCGCCCCGGTGGCGGAACGAGCCGGAGGAACTGCCCTGGTTCGGGAACGACGCCGGGCTGTACCTCGGCACCGTGATCGTCCGGAACGTACCGGGCGCCCGTTGGCAGGTGCATCCCGGCGGCGGCCCCGTGGTGTGGCTGGCCTCCGGCCGGGAGATCCAGGTGGTCGAAGCCGGACTCGACTGGGCGATGACGGGCGCACCACAGCTCGCCCAGGTGTACGCAGAGGCCTCCGAGCACTGACCGCGACCCCGCTCCACGCCGTACTCGTGCAGTAAATACTGTTTATCCGGGTCTTATGCGTGTCGAGTGTGAAGTCCCTTTCTCCCGTGGGAAGTTTGCGCTGTCGCGACACCACCGAGAAAGGGGGCGGGGCAGCGCATGGCCGTCGTCGATCCGCTGCTCGAACTGCGTGGCGCCCAGGGGCGCCACGGCCTGCCGTGCCTCCTCCGGTCCCGTGCCCCCGCTGTCGGGGGCGGGGAGACGGTCGTCCTCCGCGGCCTCGATCCGGGCCGCGCGGGCCACCGCACTCCCACGTCGACCGCCCGCCCGCTGCGAGGGGCCGTCCTGCGCCGTCGAACGCGGGGCGCGGGCCTCGGTCCCGGCGCTTCTCCCGGTGCACCACCGGGGCGGCCCGTGGAAGACGTCACGGCCCGAAGGTCGGGGCCGTAGGAGTCGCACCGGCCGACCGGGGACGCTGCTGCCGGGACAGCAGCAAGGGGCGTCGTGCCCCGGGAGCCGCACCCGCCCGGCCGCAGCCGGTGATCACTTCGCCCGTAGCGGGACCGACACGTACGACGGGTCGACCGTGGGGGAGGAGAAGGTCAGCTGCGCGCCGGTCGGGTTGTGCTCGATGTAGAGGGGGTCGACGGTGTCGATGACCAGGGCGAGCCGGTGTCCGGCGGGGACGTCGTAGGCGGTGGAGAAGAGTTCCAGGTCGACGCCGAACGACTGGCCCGGGGCCCGGTCGTGGAAGGTGTACGGGGCGTTGCTGACGAGCTTTCCGAGGCCGAGCGGGCCCACGTCGTAGAGGTAGGCGACGAAGGTGCCGCTCCCCTTGGTGGAGCTGACCGTGGTGTGCAGCTTCACCGTGCCGCGCACCCGCTGTGGTGCGTCGTACCGCTCCGATTGCCAGACGCCGGCGAAGGCGCGGGGGAGGAGCGGTACGGACGTGACGGGCGGGGTGTGGAAGAACTGGTCCAGCAGGTTGGAGAGCAGGACGACGCCGCCGTTGGCGCCGGAGTCGATGTTGGCCCAGATCCGCTGTGTGCCGCCGAGCGCGATCTTCCTGCGGTTGGCCTCGACGGACTTCCAGTCCGGGTAGCCCTCGTAGGCGGCGTCGGAACGGGGCTTGATCCGAACGGGCTGCTCCCGGTCGACGCCGTTGTCCACGCCCTTGAGGTGGTGGTCGAACCAACGGCGGGCGCTGGTCCAGGTGTCATTGGGGAGGCCGAGGAGGCCGGTGGCCTCGGCGGTGGCGTGGTCGCCCGGTCGGAACTCCAGTCGTTTGGGGCCGGTGAGCTTCTCGTAGAAGTCCGCGTACTGGTTGGGCGGGAAGACGGTGTCGCCCCAGGCGTTGCCGAGCATGATCGCGGTGCCGTTGGCGTTGAGGCGGTCGATCTGTTCGGAGGCGGAGCGCTTGCGGCCCCAGGCGATCATGTCCTCCTCCTTGGCCAGGTTGGAGGAGAGGAAGTCGCGGAGGATCTCCTTGAGTTCGGGTCCGGGACGGCCGGTGAGGTAGCCGGAGCCACCGAGCAGGGCGGCTGCCTGGAGGTGCTGGGTGCGACCGCTGTAGATCGACTGGATGAGGTCCGCCCAGCCGCTGAGTGCCGTGACGGCCTTGATCCGGGGGTCGTTGGCGGCGGCGAGCAGGCTGATTCCCGCACCGTACGAGACCCCCGCCATTCCCACCTGGGCCGGGTCGGACGGGGTGTGGGCGAGGGCCCAGTCGATCACCTTGGAGGCGTCGGCGATGTCCTTCGGTCCGGCCGTCTCTATCTCGCCGCCGGACTGCCAGAAGCCGCGCGAGTTGTAACTCACCACGACGTAACCGGAGTCGGCGAGCTGCTGCGCCTGGGCGAGGTATTCGACCTGGGGCACGGCCCAGCTGGTGGGCAGCACGATCAGGGGATGGCGAACCGTGCCGTCGGCTCCGGCGGGGGCGACGACGTTCGCCTTGAGGACGGTTCCGCCGTCACCGGTGATGTCGACGAAGCGGATGTTGCCCATGGCGGTTCCGGTCTCGGCGGCCTGGGAGGCGGGTGCGAGTCCGAGTGCCGCCCCGGCCGCGAGGGCGGTGGAGACGGCGAGGACCAGGGGTGTGCGCACGGGTCACTCCTCACTGGAGGGCACTGTGGGGGCAGTGATGGGGGGGCAGTGAAAGTGACCCGACGGTAACCGGACTGACTTACCCCTGGTAACTACTCGGCGAGTTACGCACGGGTAACGATTGGTGGCGAGGGGGCGCCGCCGAAGGGCTCGTCCGAGGACCGCGAACCGCGCGACCGGCCCTACGGAAAACGCCGCCGCGCTGTCATCATGAGGACCTCTTCACCCCTGGAGCACCCCGGACGGAGGCACGGTGGGGGACACGAGCGAGGGGCCCGACGTCTTCGACCCCCGCATCTACGCGGAGGGCATCCCGCACGAGCGCTTCCGCGCGCTGCGCGACCACGCCCCCGTCGCCTGGCAGGAGGAAGCAGAGGTCCTGGGCTGGCCGGCCGGACCCGGCTTCTGGGCCGTCACGCGACACGCCGACGTCATCACGGTGCTGAAGGATCCGGTGACGTACTCCTCGCACCTCGGCGCCACCCAGATCCGTGACCCCGACCCCGCCGATCTGCCCTTCATCCGACGGATGATGCTCAATCAGGACCCCGCTCCCGGCCTCCCGTCCCGTTCGGGCGGGGGAGGCCCCCGGGGGCACGGGCGGTTGAGGCGGCTCGTCAGCCGGGCCTTCACGCCCGGGCGGATCGAACGCTTCGCCGTGACCGCCCGCGAACGGGCCCGTGACCTGCTGCGCACCGCCTTCGCCGGGGGCGGCGAGGTGGACCTCGTCCGCACCGTCACCGACGACTACGCGCTGCTCAACCTCACCGACCTGCTGGGGGTGCCGCCGGGCGACCGGGCGCTGCTGCACGCCTGGACCGAACGGATCATCGCCTATCAGGATCCCGACGAACCGCCGGTCCGCGACGCCGAAGGACGGCCGGTGAACCCCCGCTCACCCGGCCAGCTCGCCGACATGTTCTCCTACGCCCGGGAGCTCGCCGCCCACAAGCGCGTGCACCCCGCCGACGACGTGATGAGCGTGCTCGCCTCCTCCGAACTGGCCGACGCCGAGCTGGAGATGTTCTTCTTCCTGCTGACCGTCGCCGGAAACGACACGGTCCGTGCCGCGGCCCCCGGAGGAGTCCTCGCCCTCGCCGAAAACCAATGTGAACAGCGGAGGTTGTGGCGGGGCGAGACCTCCCTCGACACGGCGGTCGACGAACTGCTGCGGGTGCACCCGCCGGTGCTCTCCTTCCGGCGCACCGCCACCCGTGACACCGAGCTCGCGGGGCGGTCGATCGGGGCCGGCGACAAGGTCGTCGTCTTCCACGCCTCCGCCAACCACGACGAACGGGTCTTCGTCGACCCCCACCGCCTCGACCTGGGAAGGGCGCCCAACCCGCACGTGTCCTTCGGGGACGGCCCGCACGTCTGCCTCGGCGCGCACTTCGCCCGGCTCCAACTCCGCGTCTTCCACGAGGAGATGCGTGCCGCCTGCGGTGGAGTGGCCCTGACGGGACGGCCCCGGCGCCTCGTCTCCAACTTCGTCAACGGGATCAAGTCGCTGCCGGTTCGACCGCTGGGGCCGTCCGTGCCGCCCGGGTGACGTCAGCCACCAGCTCGACCACATCGGGGCCGTACGCCTGGGAGTTGACCACCTTCAGGAGGAGGACGAAGGAGCCCGAGCGGTGCCGCCGCGCCAGTGACGCGTGGTGGCGGCTCAGATAGCGGGTGGCGGCCTGGTTGGTGATGGCCCGCTGCCCGCAGAAGAGGAAGACCGGCCGGCTGTCCTCACCCGCGGTCAGCCGGGCCAGGATCACGTACTCCTCGACCCCGGCGTCCATGCGGTAGCGCTCCGAGCCGATCAGGAACGAACCCTGATCGGGGCCGCGTTCCACGTCCACGTTCACCGTGAGCCCCGGAAGGAGGGTCGCCAGGTGTGCGGCCATGCGGCGGTTGGAGCCGGGCCCGCCCACGCAGAACTCCGTGCGGTCGCCGAACCCCTGGTGGGCCCGGTCGTGCTGCACGATGCGCGCGTGCGCCCCGCAATCCTTGATCAACGCGCTGAGTTCGAGCAGCGCGAAGACGTCGTAGCGGTGCACGGCGCCGTTCCCGCCGGCCTCCTTGTTCACCACGAGCAGGCACTCGGAGCCCTTGGGCAGCCCGAAGAAGGCCTGTGTGCGGCGGAGCTTGCGCCGCCACTGGTAGGTGCGGGCGAGCCAGCCGATGGAGGCACTGACCCCGGTCGCCAGCACGCCGAGCACGATGTTCCGGACGTCATCGTTCATGGGGGCGCATGGTAGCGGCGATCCGACCCTCAGTTCGAGGCGGTCCTGACGGGAAGCGGTGGGAGAAGTTACCCTGCGCGGACGGTCGTTGACTGGAGGTAAGAATGCGTCGCTCTGCCGCAGGCAAGGTCTCCCTGCTCGCCGTCGCGGTGACGGTGCTCTCGCTGGGGGCCGCCGCGCCACCGACGGCTCCACCCGCGGCCCGCCCGCCCGTCAAGGAACCGGTCGCGGTCGGATACGGCGGTGCCGTCGCCAGTGTCGACGCCGATGCTTCGGCCGCCGGCATCGAGGTGCTCCGCAAGGGGGGCAACGCGGTCGACGCCGCCGTCGCCGTCGCAGCGGCCCTCGGCGTCACGGAGCCCTATTCGGCGGGCATCGGGGGCGGTGGCTTCTTCGTGTACTACGACGCGAAGAGCCGTACCGTGCGGACGATCGACGGGCGCGAGACGGCGCCCCGCTCCGCCGGTCCCGACCTCTTCACGGAAGGCGGGACGCCGATCCCCTTCGCAGAGGGCCAGACCAGCGGCCTCGGCGTCGGAACCCCCGGCACCGCCGCGACCTGGAAGGCCGCCCTCGACGCCTGGGGCAGCAAACGGCTCGCCACCCTGCTGAAACCCGCCGAGCGCCTCGCCCGCGAGGGCTTCGTCGTCGACGAGACCTTCCGCGCGCAGACCGCCGCCAACGAAGCCCGCTTCCGCGACTTCCCGGCCACCTCGGAGCTCTTCCTGCCCGGCGGGCGACTGCCCGTGGTCGGCAGCACCTTCAAGAACCCCGACCTGGCCCGTACGTACGGGGTGCTCGGCCGCGAAGGCGTCGGCGCGCTCTACCGGGGGCCGCTCGCCAGGGACGTCGTGAACACCGTCCGCACGCCCCCGGTCCGACCGGACGCCACCCGGAAGGTCCGCCCCGGAGACCTGACGGAGCGTGATCTCGCCGCGTACCGGACGGTGTTCCGCGCGCCGACCAAGGTCGCGTACCGGGGACTCGACGTCTACGGCATGGCGCCGTCCTCCTCCGGCGGCACGAGCGTCGGCGAGGCGCTCAACATCCTGGAGGGCACCGACCTCGCCGGTGCCTCCCGGGCCGACTACCTGCACCAGTTCATCGAAGCCAGCCGCATCGCCTTCGCCGACCGGGGGCGCTGGATCGGCGACCCGGCCTTCGAGTCCGTTCCGACCCGGGGCCTGCTGTCCCAGCGCTACGCTGACTCCCGAGCCTGTCTGATCCGTGACGACGCCGTCCTCACCAGCCCCCTGGCGCCCGGCGACCCCGCGGACCCCGCACCCTGCGCAACCGGGGGGACGGCCGCTCCGACCACGTACGAGGGCGAGAACACCACCCATCTGACGGTGGCGGACAAGTGGGGGAACGTCGTCGCCTACACCCTCACCATCGAGTCCACCGGCGGCAGCGGCATCACCGTGCCCGGCCGGGGCTTCCTGCTCAACAACGAGCTGACCGACTTCTCCTTCGCCCCGGCCAACCCGGCCGTCCACGACCCGAACCTGCCCGGCCCCGGGAAGCGGCCGCGTTCTTCGATCTCCCCGACGATCGTCCTCGACCGGCACCACCGGCCCGTCCTCGCGCTCGGTTCCCCGGGCGGTGCGACCATCATCACCACGGTCCTCCAGACCCTCACCGGGGTCGTCGACCGGGGCCTCCCGCTCGTCGAGGCGATCGCGACGCCACGCGCCAGCCAGCGCAACCAGAGCACCACCGAACTCGAACCCGCCCTGTGGAACAGCCCGGTGAGGGAAGAGCTCGAAGCCATCGGGCACGGCTTCCGGCAGAATCCCGAGATCGGCGCGGCGACCGGCGTCCAGCGCCTCCCGGACGGCCGCTGGGTGGCCGCCGCGGAGACGGTCCGCCGGGGCGGCGGCTCGGCGATGGTGGTGCGGCCCGCGCCCTGACCCGCTACGGCACGGTGAGGACGCGCGGGCCCTCGTCTGTGATCGCCACCGTGTGCTCGACGTGGGCCGCGCGCGAGCCGTCGGACGTGCGGACCGTCCAGCCGTCCCGTGCGGTGTAGTGCTCGTCCGTCCCGCCCCCGATGAGCATCGGCTCGATCGCCAGCACCATCCCGTGACGCAGCTTCATGCCCCGGCCCGGGCGTCCCTCGTTGGGGACGCCCGGGTCCTCGTGCATGGTGCGGCCGATGCCGTGGCCGCCGAAGCCGTCCGGGATGCCGTATCCGGCGGCCCGGCAGACCCGGCCGATGGCGTGGGCGACGTCGCCGATCCGGTTGCCCACGACGGCGGCCCCGATGCCCGCCGCGAGGGCGTCCTGCGCCGTGCTGATCAGCCGCTCGTCCTCCGGCCGGCCCCGGCCCACCACGAAGCTCACCGCCGAGTCGCCCGCCCAGCCGTCCAGCGTCGCCCCGCAGTCCACGGACACCAGATCGCCCGCGGCCAACCGGCTTCCGTCCGGGATGCCGTGCACCACGGCGTCGTTGACGGACACGCACACGACCGCGGGGAACGGCACGGGCGCCCAGTCCGGGTGGTAGTCCAGGAAGGGCGAGCCCGCCCCCGCCCCGCCGAGCACGCGGCGGGCGACCTCGTCCAGTCGGTCGAGCCGCACACCGGGGGCGGCCTCCGCCCGTACGGCCGCGAGGGCGCGGGCCACCACCCGCCCCGCCTCGCGCATGGCGGCCAGGGATTCATTCGTCTTGATCTTCACCATGGCCAATTATTATACCGGTATTAGTATGGGGACATGGTACGCACACCCCTGACCCCCGAAGAGCGCGAGCGCGGCGAGCGCCTGGGACTGCTCCTGCGCGAGGCGCGCGGAGAGCGGACCATGGTGGAGATCGCCACGGCCGCAGGGCTCTCCGCCGAGACCCTCCGCAAGATCGAGACGGGGCGGGCGCCGACCCCGGCCTTCTTCACGGTCGCGGCCCTGGCAGGGGTCCTCGACCTGTCCATGGACGAGCTCGTGGCGCACTGCGCCCCGGCCCCCGTCTGAGCCGCCGGACCGGCCGGGCGCTCCCGTCCCCGCGGCGCCCACCGCCCGGGAGCCCGCCGGGCCCCGTGACGTCCCCGGCGGTGGATCCGGGTGGGGTCGAGGTTCCCCGCCCCGGCGCCCGGGGCAGGGCCTAGGCTGCCGGCATGATGCCCGAAGAGCTGCGGCGCGGCCGCTACATCAGCCTGACCACCTTCCGGAAGAACGGCACGGGAGTCGCGACGCCCGTCTGGTACGAGGTGGAGGGCTCGGAGCTGTACGTCTGGACCCGCAGCGACTCCTGGAAGGTCAAGCGCCTGCGGAACGACCCCCGCGTCGAGTTCGCCCTCTGTGACCTGCGCGGCAACGTGGCCGAAGGTGCGGAGCGGGTCAAGGGAACGGGGCGGCTGGTGGAGGACGAGGAGCTGCGTCGGATTCGACGCCTGCTGGCGCGCAAGTACACCTGGCAGTTCTGGCTCACCGATGTGCCGGGCATGATCCTTCGACTCGGCAAGCGTCCGCACGCCGGAATCGTCGTCACTTTCTGACCCGTCACACCCAGTCGAAAACGGTCCGTAGTCGTCCCGTAACACGAATGCGGTCCAATGCCCGCGGCCGGAAGGTTCCAGTCGACGGCGGGGCAGGTGCGTATCGCATGACGGTGTATCAACTCCCGGTGGAAGTTGCTGCGTTCACGAGTTGGCTGACGGACCTGGTGGGCCGTGCCCGACCGGACGCCGGCTGGTACGGAGTTTTCGCCGCACGCGACCCCGAGGGCCTGCGCGCCTGCCTCGACGGGGCGGAGATCCTGCCCTGGGACGTCGTGGAATCAGTCCTCCAGGACGTGGGGGAAGCCGCCGAGGGGCCCTTCGCCGCCCGCGGTCGCGCCCTGTACGAGGAGGCCGCCGGAGCCCATGACCGGCGTCCCGGAGGGGTGGAGGCGCTCGCCGAGCGCCGACACCTGATGGAGGACGAACGGCGGTACGCCGAGTCCCGCAGCCGCGAGCTCGGCGAACGGCTGCGCGCCGCCCCCGACCCGGACGAGGCGGCCCGGCTGGAGCACGACCTCGC
Source organism: Streptomyces sp. NPDC058872 (assembly GCF_042743065.1). Classification (NCBI taxonomy): domain Bacteria; kingdom Bacillati; phylum Actinomycetota; class Actinomycetes; order Kitasatosporales; family Streptomycetaceae; genus Streptomyces; species Streptomyces sp. NPDC058872. Next base: position 73,330 of record NZ_JBHYMK010000011.1, on the reverse strand, counting down.
CTGGGCCCTCGACGACCAGACCAGGGCGACCGCCCGCGTCACCGAACTGACGGCCCGACTCGACCGCGCCGTGGCGCGCCCGTCCGCCCGCTCCTCGGTCGCCGAGTCCTCCGCTGCAGCCCGCCCGACGGTGGAAGCTCCACCCGGAGCGCAGTCCGGCAAGGCCAAGCGGCGTCCCCGAGGAGCCCGGTACGCCTGGCTGGACGAGGAGGCCGAGGAGGCGGCGGAGGCGGTCCCGCTGCCGGCCCTCCCCGCGGGGGGAGCGGCGCCCAGGGGGGCCAGGTTCGGGGGCGCCGTGGAATCGGGCGGCGCGCCCGGAGCGCGCGGCCCGGCCCCCGTACCGGATCCCGTCGAAGCGCGCCGCGCCGCCGCCAACGCGGTCTACGCCCTGCGCCGCCTCCGCTCCCAGGGGCGCAGCGGTGAGGCCCATGCCCTCCTCTGCGAGGCCCTCGGCGGACCGCTCGACCGCCTGCCCGCCCTCGCGGCGGAGCTGCACCGGGCCGGGCTCGGCGTCGATTGGTCCACCTTGCTGTGGGAGGCGGCCTCGCTGCCGCCGGGGCGGCTCGCCGCCGTCGCCGGCGTCCTCGCCGACGCGGGCCGGGCCGCCGACTGCGAGCAACTGCTCCGGCAGGGCGTGGCGCGCCCGGTCGAGGAGCTCGCCGGTGCGTGCGCCGCGCTGCACGCGGAGGAGCACCACCGCGAGGCGCACGCCCTCCTCGTCGCGTTCGTCCGGGTCCGGGCCCCGGAGGACGCCGCTCGCCTCGCGGGAGCGGACCCGCACGGCCTGGTGCCCCAACTCCTCTCCGCCGCCCGGGTGGTGTCCACCTCTCGGGAACGCGATCTGCTGCATGCGCTGCGCGTGGCGGGCCTGGCGGGGGCGTGAGCCGGGGCGCACCCCGCGCCGTGTGCCGAGGCTCCCCACCCGGGCGGCCCCCGTCGGCGGTTCCTCGCCTCCCCCCGGGCGAACGCCGGGCGGCCGGTCCCGCCCCGGAGGCCGTCGGGACGGTGCCGGCCCGTCCGGTCGTGGCGGACGGCCGTCGGATCTCCGGGGGCACGGATCTCCGGGGGCGCGGGGGCGCGGGGGTACGGGGGCACGTGGTCGAGGAGCTTTCCGCCTGCTTCCGTACGTGTCGGTACGTGTCCGACGTGGACCAGTCGGGTATGAAACATGATCGACTCGGCCGCTTCACGGCGGCGGTCTTGCTCCGGGGTGTGACGGGGCTTACGTTCTCCTCCTACGCATCGCGTCTACGTGCGTAGAGGCTCTCTGACGCCGTGCCGAAGGAGCAGCTCATGACCGACGTCGTACGCGCCGCGCTCGTCCAGGCGACCTGGACCGGCGACACCGAATCCATGATCGCAAAACACGAGGAGCACGCCCGGGAAGCCGCCCGGCAGGGTGCCAAGGTGATCGGCTTCCAGGAGGTGTTCAACGCCCCCTACTTCTGCCAGGTGCAGGAGCCCGAGCACTACCGCTGGGCCGAGCCCGTCCCGGACGGCCCCACCGTCCGCCGGATGAGGGACCTCGCCCGGGAAACCGGCATGGTGATCGTCGTGCCCGTCTTCGAGGTCGAGAGCGAGGGCTTCTACTACAACACCGCCGCCGTGATCGACGCCGACGGCAGCTACCTCGGCAAGTACCGCAAGCACCACATCCCCCAGGTCAAGGGCTTCTGGGAGAAGTACTACTTCCGCCCGGGCAACGCCGGCTGGCCGGTCTTCGACACCGCCGTCGGCCGGATCGGGGTCTACATCTGCTACGACCGGCACTTCCCCGAGGGGTGGCGTCAACTCGGCCTCAACGGAGCCCAACTGGTCTACAACCCCTCGGCCACGCACCGGGGCCTCTCCTCCTACCTCTGGCAGTTGGAACAGCCCGCCGCCGCCGTCGCCAACGAGTACTTCGTCGCCGCGATCAACCGGGTCGGCATCGAGGAGTACGGCGACAACGACTTCTACGGCACCAGCTACTTCGTCGATCCGCGCGGGCAGTTCGTCGGCGACGTCGCCTCCGACAAGGAGGAGGAACTCGTCGTCCGCGACCTCGACTTCGGCCTCATCGAGGAGGTCCGCCAGCAGTGGGCCTTCTACCGCGACCGCCGCCCCGACGCGTACGAGGGACTGGTGCGGCCGTGACCAGCCTGTACGCCCGGCACAAGGCCGTCATCCCCGACTGGGTCTCCCTCTACTACCGCGATCCCCTCGAGATCACCCACGGCGAGGGCCGTCGCGTCTGGGACGCCGAGGGGCGCACGTACCTCGACTTCTTCGGCGGCATCCTCACCACCATGACCGCCCACGCCCTGCCCGAAGTCACCAAGGCCGTGGCCGAGCAGGCGGGGCGGATCATCCACTCCTCCACGCTCTACCTCAACCGCCCCATGGTGGAGCTCGCCGAGCGGATCGCAGGACTTTCCGGCATCCCCGACGCCCGGGTCTTCTTCACCACCTCCGGGACCGAGGCCAATGACGCGGCCCTCCTGCTCGCCACCACGTACCGCCGTTCCTCCCAGATCCTGGCGATGCGCAACAGCTACCACGGTCGTTCCTTCTCCACCATCGGCATCACCGGCAACCGCGCCTGGTCACCCACCGGCCTCTCCCCGCTCCACACCCTGTACGTGCACGGCGGCGTCCGCACCCGCGGCCCCTACGCTGCCCACACCGACGAGGGGTTCACCCAAGCCTGCGTCGCCGACCTCGAAGACCTCCTCGGCCACACCCCTGAGGTCGCCGCCCTCATCGCCGAACCCGTGCAGGGCGTCGGCGGCTTCACCTCCCCGCCCGACGGCCTCTACGCCGCCTTCCGCCGGGTCCTCGACCAGCACGGCATCCTCTGGATCTCCGACGAGGTGCAGACCGGCTGGGGGCGCACCGGCGACCACTTCTGGGGGTGGCAGGCCCACGGCCAGGCCGGACCGCCCGACATCCTCACCTTCGCCAAGGGGATCGGCAACGGCATGTCCATCGGCGGTGTCGTCGCCCGTGCCGAGATCATGAACTGCCTCGACGCCAACTCCATCTCCACCTTCGGCGGTTCACCGATCACCATGGCCGCGGGCCTGGCCAACCTCTCCTACCTCCTGGAGCACGACCTCCAGGGCAACGCCCGCCGTGTCGGCGGTCTCCTCATCGAGCGGATCCGGGCCGCCGCGGCAGGAGTGCCGGCCGTCCGGGAGGTGCGGGGCCGCGGCCTGATGATCGGCATCGAGCTCACCGAGCCGGGCACCGACCGGGCGAACCCCGACGCGGCTGCCGCCGTCCTGGAGGCGGCCCGGGAGAACGGCCTGCTCATCGGCAAGGGCGGTGGACACAACACCAGCACCCTGCGCATCGCACCGCCGCTCTCGCTCACGGTGGCCGAGGCGGAGGAAGGCGCCGCGATGCTCGAACAGGCCCTCGCGACCCTCTAGCCCCGGTCGGTCCGCGGCCCCGCCCCCGTGGCGCCCCTCCACCAGGGCACCTCCAAGCGTCGCGGTCCCGTGCCGGACGGGTCGTAGGAATCCGTAACCCCCGCCTCGACAAGGGAGAGTCCCGTGAGCACCCGTACCCTCGTCCGCGGAGGCCTCGTCGTCACCGCCGCCGACGAACTCCATGCCGACGTGCTGATCGAAGACGGCCGCGTCGTCGCCCTCGCGACCCACGGATCGGACACGGCGGCCGGCTGGACCGCCGACCGGACCATCGACGCCACCGACCGCTATGTGCTCCCCGGCGGGGTCGACGCCCACACGCACATGGAGTTGCCCTTCGGCGGCACCTTCGCCTCCGACACCTTCGAGACGGGCACCCGTGCCGCAGCCTGGGGCGGTACCACCACCATCGTCGACTTCGCCGTCCAGACCGTCGGCCACGGCCTCCGCGAAGGGCTCGACGCCTGGTACGCGAAGTCGGACGGGAAGTGCGCGATCGACTATGCGTTCCACATGATCATGTCGGACGTGAACGAGTCGACGCTGAAGGAGATGCCGAAGCTCATCGAGCACGGCGTGACCTCCTTCAAACTCTTCATGGCCTACCCCGGCGTCTTCTACTCGGACGACGGGCAGATCCTGCGGGCGATGCAGGTGGCCGGTGACACCGGCGGGCTGATCATGATGCACGCCGAGAATGGCATCGCGATCGACGTGCTGGTGGAGCAGGCGCTGGCGAGGGGCGAGACCGATCCGCGGTATCACGGCGAGGTCCGCAAGACCCTGCTGGAGGCGGAGGCCACGCATCGGGCGATCCAGCTGGCCCGGGTGGCGGGCTCTCCGCTGTACGTCGTGCACGTCTCGGCCCAGGAGGCCGTGGCGGAGCTGGCGGCGGCCAGGGACATGGGGCTGCCGGTCTTCGGCGAGACCTGTCCGCAGTACCTGTTCCTGTCCACGGACAACCTGGCGGAGCCGGACTTCCAGGGCGCCAAGTACGTCTGCTCGACCCCGCTCCGTCCGAAGGAACACCAGGCGGCGCTGTGGCGGGGGCTGCGGACCAACGACCTCCAGGTCGTCTCCACCGACCACTGCCCGTTCTGCTTCGTGGGACAGAAGGAGCTGGGACGCGGCGACTTCTCGAAGATCCCCAACGGCCTTCCCGGGGTGGAGAACCGCATGGACCTGCTCCACCAGGCGGTCGTGGACGGCCACCTCTCCCGCCGTCGCTGGATCGAGATCGCCTGCGCGACCCCGGCGAGGATGTTCGGCATGTACCCGCAGAAGGGCACCATCGCGCCCGGCGCCGACGCCGACGTCGTCATCTACGACCCGCACGCCACGCAGGTGCTGTCGGCCGAGACCCATCACATGAACGTCGACTACTCGGCGTACGAGGGAAGGACGGTCACCGGGCAGGTCGAGACGGTCCTTTCCCGCGGCGAACTCGTCATCGACCGGCGCACGTACGTGGGCCGTGCCGGCCACGGCACCTTCGTGCCGCGTTCCACCTGCCAGTACCTGGGCTGAAGCGTCCCAGGACCGCACCGTACCGATTCGAACTTGGAGGTCCCGCGTGGACTTCGGACTCGTCCTGCAGACCGACCCGCCCGCCTCGCAGGTCGTCGGCCTGATGCGCCGGGCGGAACGCAACGGCTTCCGCTACGGCTGGACCTTCGACTCCGCCGTGCTGTGGCAGGAACCCTTCGTCATCTACAGCCAGATCCTCGCCAACACCACCAAGCTGCACGTCGGCCCCATGGTGACCAACCCCGGGACGCGGACGTGGGAGGTGACCGCCTCCACCTTCGCCACCCTCAACGACATGTACGGCAACCGGACCGTCTGCGGCATCGGCCGCGGCGACTCCGCGATGCGCGTCGCCGGCCGCAAGCCCAACACCCTGGCCCGACTCGGCGAGGCCATCGAGGTCATCCGGGACCTGGCGGAGGGCCGGGAGGCGCAGGTCGACGGCAACCCGGTCCGCATCCCCTGGATCAAGCACGGAAGGCTTCCGGTGTGGATGGCGGCCTACGGGCCCAAGGCCCTGGCGCTGGCCGGGCAGAAGGCCGACGGCTTCATCCTCCAGCTCGCCGACCCCTTCCTCACCGAGTGGATGGTCAAGGCCGTCCGGCAGGCCGCCGTCGACGCGGGCCGCGACCCCGATGCCCTCACCATCTGCGTCGCCGCCCCCGCCTACGTCACCGCCGACGACTCGCCCCAGGCGCTGGCCCACGCCCGCGACCAGTGCCGCTGGTTCGGCGGCATGGTCGGCAACCACGTCGCCGACCTGGTGTCCAAGTACGGCGAGCACTCCTCCATGGTCCCCGAGGAGCTGACCGCCTACATCAAGGACCGACAGGGCTACGACTACTCCCACCACGGCCGCGCCGACAACCCCGACACCGCCTTCGTCCCCGACGAGATCGTCGACCGCTTCTGCCTCCTGGGCCCCGCCGAGGCCCACGTCGACAAGCTCCGCCACCTCAAGGACCTGGGCGTCGACCAGTTCGCGGTCTACGACATGCACGACAACCGCGAGGGCACCATCGACGCCTACGGCGCCGATGTCATCCCCGCCCTTCGGTGACGAGGTCGCCCGGTCCGGGCACCGAGGCAGCTGGATGACGGCCGTCCACCCCTTCCGGAGGACACATCCCGTCAGGCGCGGCGCGATCCTTGCGCCCGCCGGGAAAGCCGCTGGCGCGGCGTCAGCGGTGGAAGGCGCCCCTCCAGGGTTCGTGCTGGTCGCAACCACGGCGAAGGGCATGTGCTGGTCAGTGCGTGAAGACGAACCCGGACGCCCTTCTGGCGGCACTGCCCGTGTTGATCGACGACCACGCGGCGCCCTGTCGCCGGATCGGGCGACCTCCGAAATGGATCATCTTGTAGGCGTTGAGGTCCTCCGCCGTGGAGCGGATAATCCGGGTGAGGTCGCCCCCGGTCGATTTCGAGACGGTTGAAGTCGGTCGGCCCGTCCATGTTTCTGCAACGCCCTCATGCTCGTGGCCGCGACCGCACCGCTGATGGGGCCGTGGGACACCGTCTTCGACCCCGCCCGTGTGCGCAGGCACCGGTGATCGGCGAGGGGTCTTGTGGTCATGCTGGTGACCAACGCGCCCCTGTTCCGCGTCGACGTGCCCCGTTAAGCGTCTGACCAAGGCGATGGCGGACGCTGATGTACGTGAGCCTGGTCGACGCACCCAGGTGACGGTCCATGGTGAGCTGACGGAGACGTTCCAGGTCGTGCTCAGCCGTCTGGGGGCCGAGCGTGCTGCGAGCTGCGGCCGGGACGTGTCGACCCAGGAGGCCGAACGCCGGCGAACCGCCCGGCAGCCGCACGACGAGGCCGAGTGGACCCTGAAGGCCGTGTTCCTGCAGTGCCAGCCCCTCGCCGACCGGGTGCGGCGGGGCGGTCCGCCCGCGCAGGAGCTCGACGGGCCCGCGCGACCTCCCGGGGCAATTCGCTTAGGCGAACGCGGTCCCCGGTGCCGACGTCGTGGTCGGGGCCGTGCCCGCCGTTCTCGAGCAGTTCGTCGGTACCGAGCAGAAGCCGGTCGACGACTCCTTCGCTCCACCGCCGACGAGGCGGACCACCCTGGGGTTCCCGCCTCCTTGACGCCCCCTCCCCGCGCGAGGAGACTCCGCACGGTCAAGAACCCCACGCCCTCCGCACGGCCTCGTTCCGTCCCCGAACGAAGGGTTCCGTCCATGACCACGACCGCCTCCTCCGGAAGACCCGAGAGCTCCGACACGAGCACCGGCCGCATCGAACTGGCGCCCGGCGCGGCCCCCGCCGATCCCCGCTTCGTCAACGAGGACCTGCTTCCGGTCCCCGTCTCCGGGCGCCGCTGGACGACGTACAACTTCACCGCCCTCTGGGTGGGCATGGCCCACAACATCCCTTCCTGGATGCTCGCCTCCGGTCTCGTCGCCCTCGGAATGGACTGGAAGCAGGCCGTCCTCACCATCGCCCTCGCCAATGTCGTCGTGCTCGTGCCGATGCTGCTCACCGGGCACGCGGGCCCCAAGTACGGCATTCCGTTCCCGGTCCTGGCCCGTGCCTCCTTCGGACTGCGCGGGGCCAACCTGCCCGCGCTCGTCCGGGCCGGAGTCGCCTGCGCCTGGTTCGGCATCCAGACCTGGATCGGCGGCCAGGGCATCTTCGTCCTCCTCGACAAGGCCCTCGGCGGCGGCTGGGCCGGGGCGTCCCGGATCGGCGGTCAACCCTGGACCCTCTGGCTCTGCTTCGTCCTCTTCTGGGTGCTCGAACTCGCCATCATCTACCGGGGCATGGATGCCCTGCGGCGCTTCGAGAACTGGGCCGCGCCCTTCGTGATCGTCGGCGCGTTCGCGCTCCTCGCCTGGATCACGGTCAAGGCGGGCGGCCTCGGACCGCTCCTCGACCAGCCGTCGAAGCTGGGATGGGGCGCGGACTTCTGGCCGGTCTTCTTCCCGGCCCTGATGGGGATGATCGCCTTCTGGGCCACCCTCAGCCTCAACATCCCCGACTTCACCCGCTTCGGTGCCGGTCAGCGAGCCCAGGTCCTCGGCCAGAGCCTCGGACTGCCCACCACCATGACCCTGTTCGCGCTGCTCTCGGTGCTCGTCACCTCCGGCTCGCAGGCCGTGTACGGAGCACCCCTCTGGGACCCGGTGGCGCTCGCCGCCCGGACCGACAACGTCTTCGGGCTCCTCTTCGCCCTGGTGACCGTGCTCGTCGCCACCCTGTCGGTGAACATCGCCGCGAACGTCGTCTCCCCGGCGTACGACCTCGCCAACCTCGCCCCGGGGCGGGTGAGCTTCCGCACGGGAGCGCTGATCACCGGAGTCGTCGGGGTGCTGATCATGCCGTGGAAGCTCACCGCCACCCCGGAGCTGTACATCTTCACCTGGCTCGGGCTGGTCGGCGGCCTCCTCGGCACGGTCGCCGGCATCCTCATCGCCGATTACTGGCTCGTCCGCAGGACCGTCCTCGACCTCGAAGGGCTCTACCGGGCCGACGGTCCCTACTGGTACCGCGGAGGGTGGAACCCGGCCGCCGTCCTCGCCTTCGCGGTGGGCGGCGTGCTCGCGGTCGGTGGATCCCACTCGGCCCCGGGAACCGGCCCGTTCCCCGCGGACGGGCTGATTCCCTTCCTCAAGCCGCTCGCCGACTACGGCTGGGCCGTGGGGCTCGCCGCCGCACTGCTGCTCTACACCGCCCTCATGGGGCGGGGGGCAGCGGTCCGGTCGTCCTCCCGATCCAGCTGAGGTGGGACCAGACGCGGGTGTTCACGGCGGGGGTGTCGGTCGCGCACCCCTTGCCGTAGGACACGAGCCCGATCAGGTACGGCCTGCCGCCCACCGCGCGGACCAGGGGACCGCCGGAATCGTACTGGCAGGTGTCGCGGCCGGGCGTGTACGTGCACAACTGGGCGCTGGTGACCCGGGGCACGCCCCGGGCCCCGCACGCCGCGTTGTCCATGGTGTCGAGGAGCACGGTCCGCAGGACGCCGGAGGTCCGCCCGCCGAACGAGGTGGCGCCCCAGCCGGGGGCCTCGACCCGGGTGTGGTCGAAGGAGTCGTGGGCGTACCCGGCGGGCAGGGCGACCGGGCGGACGTCGCGGTTGAACACGACCGGTTCGGCCAGCCGCACGAGGGCGATGTCGTCGCGCTGGGCGGCCGGGTCGTAGCCCGGGTGGGTGAGGAACGCCGCAGGGGCCACCAGCACCGCGTTCGGACTCTCGTCCCCGCGCGTCAGGTCGTGCTCGCCGAGGAGCACGCCGACCCGCGCGGTGCTGCCGTACGAGCCGGTCAGGCAGTGGGCGGCGGTGAGCACCCAGCGGTCGCCGATGAGCGCCCCGCCGCACACCACCCGCCGCTCCGCCAGGTCCACGAGCCCGGCCATGAACGGATACTGATGGGGACGGGCCTCGTGCCCCCCGACGACGGCGTGCGCCGGCGCCGGGCCGAGCGGGCCCATCGCCAGCAGCGCCCCCGCGAGCGCGGTCGTGAGCTTCCTCGCCCATCCCATGGGACCTCCGAACCGTCGTCGACCTCGTGTCCGGGCGGTCGGCATGCGGAGACGTTTCCTCAGCCTCGTGCCCGTGTGGGCATCAACGAACCGGGCCGGGTCCGGTCACTCCCCCGGGAGGGGCCGGCCCCACCGGCGGGACCGCCCGTGCCCCGGGTGACGGGCGACGGCGGCCCCGCGGGACACCGGAGCCCCGCAGCAACCGTGCGGAACGCACGAGGCCGTGGGGTGCACCCCGGGGAAACACGGGGTGACAAGCGCGGCATTCCGGTTGTCGGCGGCCCGTGCTTAGCTGGAGGCATGATCCAAGACTTCCTTGAGCACGTCCTCGGCGGCGGTACGACCGAGGTGGAGGAGGCCGTTCGCAAGGCAGCCGCCGCCGAGATCACGCCCCGCTTCCGGCAACTGGCCAGCGACGAGATCATCGAGAAGAACGGGCCGCACGACCTGGTCACGGTCGCCGACCGGGCCGCCGAGGCCCACCTCACCAGGTCCCTGACCGCCCTGCTGCCCGGCTCGGTGGTCGTCGGCGAGGAGGCCGTCCACGCCGATCCCACGGTGTACGAGGCGCTGCGCGGCGACGCTCCCGTCTGGATCGTGGACCCCGTCGACGGCACCCGCCAGTTCGTCCACGGAGATCCCGCCTTCTGCACCCTCGTCGCCCTCGCCCACCACGGAGAGGTCCTCGCTTCCTGGACCTTCGCCCCCGCCCTGGAGGAGTTCGCCGTCGCCGTGCGCGGTCGCGGCGCCACGCTCAACGGACGGCCGATACGCTCCGGCTCGCCGGCACCCGGCGCGGTCCTGGAGGTGGCCACCTCGCACCCCGACTACACCAGCCCGGAGCAGAAGCAGGCCCTGCAGGGACTCGACGTCGAGGGCGTGCGTCCCCGCCCCTGCGGCTCGGCCGGGCTCGAGTACCTCGCGGTGGCGCGCGGGACGCTCGACGGGACCGCGTTCTCCTGGGAGTACGCGTGGGACCACGCGGCCGGACTCCTCCTGGTCGCCGAGGCGGGCGGTGCGCACACCACGATCGCGGGCGAGCCGTTCCGCATCGCCGGCGGGAACGCGCTGCCGTTCACGACCGCCCGGGACGCGGCGACCGCCGAGCGGATCCGAGGGCTCCTCGGGGGCGGGTGAGGCCCGTCGGACACGCGGCCTATCCTGGGACCCTGGCCATCGGCTGACGAAGGAGTCCGAAGGTGACGAACGAGACGTCGATGCTCGATGCCGTCGTCGTGGGGGCGGGACCCAACGGACTGACCGCCGCCGTGGAACTGGCCCGGCGGGGACTGTCCGTGGCCGTCTTCGAGGCCAAGTCCACCGTCGGAGGCGGCGCCAGGACCGAGGAGCTCACCCTCCCCGGCTTCCGTCACGACCCGTGCTCCGCCGTGCACCCCCTCGGTGCGGGCTCGCCCGTGTTCAAGACGATGCCGCTCGACCGGTACGGCCTGGAGTGGCTCCACCCCGAACTGCCCATGGCCCACCCTTGGGACGACGGCACCGCGGCCGTCCTGGCCCGCTCCGTGGCCGAGACGGCGGTCTCCTTCGGACCGCGCGACGCGGGGGCGTACCGCCGTCTCGTCGCGCCCTTCCTCGGCAAGTGGGACACCCTCGCGGCGGACTTCATGCAGCTGCCGCTCACCGCACTGCCCCGCGACCCGGTCACCCTCGCCCGCTTCGGCATCGCCGGCCTCCCGCCGTCCACCTGGCTGATGCGCCGGTTCCGGGACGAGAAGGCCCGGGGACTCTTCGCCGGACTGGTGGCCCACGTCATCGCCCCGCTCGGCGGGTTCGCGACCGGAGCCGTCGGCCTGGTCTTCGCGCTCGCCGCGCACGCCGGCGGTTGGCCGATGCCCCGGGGCGGCTCGCAATCGATCTCCGACGCCCTCGTCGCCTACCTCAAGGACCTCGGCGGCGCCGTCCACACCGACTTCGAAGTGAAGCGGCTCGACGACCTGCCGCCGGCCCGCGCCTACGTCTTCGACACCTCGCCCACCGCGCTCGCCAGGATCGCCGGCTTCGGCAGCCACTACGACCACTACGCGTACGGCGCCAGCGCCTTCAAAATCGACTACGCGTTGGACGGCCCCGTGCCGTGGACCGCGGAGGAGGCCCGCCGGGCCGGCACCGTCCAGGTCGGCCCCACCTCCGGGGAGATCGGCGCCGCCCTCCGGCAGGCGTCCTCCGGCACCGCCCCCGAGGTCCCGTTCCTCATCACCGCCCAGCCGAGCCTCGTGGACGCCTCCCGCGCGCCCGAGGGCAAGCACGTGTTCTGGGCGTACGGGCACGTGCCGAACGGCTGGCGGGGCGACCTCACCGAGGCGATCGAGCGACAGATCGAGCGCTTCGCGCCCGGCTTCCGCGATCGCGTCCTGGCTCGCGCCACCGCGGGCCCGCCCGAACTCGCCGAGCGGAACGCCAACTACGTCGGCGGTGACATCGCCTGTGGAGCCGCCCGGGGCCTCCAGTTGGTGCTGCGTCCCACCCTCTCCCTCCGCCCCTACGCGACCCCGCACCCGGCGGTCTTCCTCTGCTCCTCCGCGACTCCGCCGGGACCCGGCGTCCACGGCATGTCCGGGCACAACGCGGCGAAGGCCGTCTGGCGGAGCCTGCGAAAATAGACTGGCCCCCATGGCCAAGTACTTCGACGTGCATCCCGAAAACCCCCAGCCCCGCACCATCGGCGCGGTGGCCGACTCCATCCGGAACGGGGCGCTCGTCGCGTACCCGACCGACTCCTGCTACGCGCTCGGCAGCCGGCTCGGCAGTCGGGACGGCATCAGCCGCATCCGGGCCATCCGCGACCTCGACGACCGGCACCACTTCACCCTCATGTGCGCCAACTTCGCCCAGCTGGGCCAGCTCGTGCACATCGACAACGACGTCTTCCGCGCGGTGAAGGCCGCCACGCCCGGGGCGTACACCTTCATCCTGCCCGGCACGAAGGAGGTGCCGCGCCAGTTGCTGCACCCCAAGAAGAAGACGGTCGGGGTCCGCATCCCCGACCACGTCGTCACCCAGGCGCTCCTCGCCGAACTCGGCGAACCGCTGCTCTCCAGCACCCTGCTCCTGCCGGACGAGGCCGAGCCGCTCACCCAGGGCTGGGAGATCAAGGAACGGCTCGACCACCAGGTGGACGCGGTGCTCGACTCCGGCGAGTGCGGCACCGAACCCACCACCGTCGTCGACTTCTCCAGCGGCGAGCCCGAGATCGTCCGGCGCGGGGCGGGGGACACCTCCCGCTTCGAGTAGCCCGGGGCGCCCGGCGCCCGTGGGCAGGACCTCTCGGGCGGGCCGAGACCGTCGCGCGGTGTCCGCGCAGGTCCGTTCAGGCGCGCCGTGCGGAAGGGGCCACCCGTGATCGTGACCGCCCCGCCGATGACAACCCCCTCGACGGGGACCGGCGCAACGCCGCCCCGGGGCCCCGTGCGGCCGGAAGCACCGGCCGGGCGGGCAGCGGTGCGAGCCGCTGCCCGCCGGGGGACGTCCATGTCGTTTTCTCGCCAGCCCGTGCACCGCCCGTCCCCGATCCTTGATCCATGCACACCGATACCGAGCGTTGCGTGCGGGCCGTTCAGTCGAAGGACGCCCGCTTCGACGGCGTGTTCTTCACCGCCGTCCGTACCACCCGGGTCTACTGCCGCCCCAGCTGCCCGGCCGTTTCGCCCAAGCCCGAGAACATGGAGTTCCACCCCAGCGCCGCCGCCTGCCAGCGAGCCGGCTACCGGGCCTGCAAGCGGTGCCGGCCGGACAGCAGCCCCGGATCGCCCGAGTGGAACGTCCGGGCCGATGCCGTCGCCCGCGCCGTGCGGCTCATCCAGGACGGGGTCGTCGACCGCGAGGGCGTTCCCGGGCTCGCCCGGCGACTCGGCTGGTCCACCCGCCAGGTCGAGCGCCAACTCCTCGCCGAACTGGGCGCCGGCCCCCTCGCCCTGGCGCGCGCCCAACGCGCCCAGACCGCGCGGCTGCTCATCGAGACCACCCCGATGCCCTTCGGCGAGGTCGCCTTCGCGGCCGGCTTCTCCTCCATCCGCACCTTCAACGACACCGTCCGCCAGGTCTTCGCCCTCACCCCCGGCGAACTCCGCGCCCGCACCGTCCGCAGAGCGGCGTCACCCCCCTCGGCCGTCCCCGGAGTCATCAGTCTCCGCCTGCCGTTCCGCGCTCCGTTGGAACCCTCCAACCTCTTCGGGCACCTCGCCGCCACCGCCGTCCCCGGCGTGGAGGAGTGGCGCGACGGCGCCTACCGGCGGACCCTGAGGCTTCCGCACGGCCACGGCATCGTCGCCCTCGCCCCGCGCGCCGACCACATCGTCTGCCGGCTCTCCCTCACCGACCCGCGCGACCTCCTCTACGCGATCAGCCGCTGCCGCCGGCTCCTCGACCTCGACGCCGATCCCGTCGCCGTCGACGAGCGGCTCCGCGAGGACCCCCTGCTCGCCCCGCTCGTCGACGAGGCACCCGGCCGCCGGGTGCCAGGGACCGTCGACCCCGCGGAGTTCGCCGTGCGGGCCGTCCTCGGCCAGCAGGTCTCCACCGCCGCCGCCCGCACCCACGCCGCCCGCCTGGTCACCGCGCACGGCACGCCGGTCGAGGACCCCGAGGGCGGCCTCACCCACCTCTTCCCGGACCCCGGGGCGCTCGCCGCCCTCGACCCCGAGACCCTTGCCCTGCCCCGCAGCCGCCGCACCACCCTCCTCACCCTCGTCCGGGCGCTCGCCGAGGGATCGCTCTCGCTCAGCCCCGCCGACGACCGGGAGGAAGCCCGCGCCCGGCTGCTCGCCCTGCCCGGCTTCGGTCCTTGGACGACCGAGATCATCGCCATGCGGGCCCTCGGCGACCCCGATGCCTTCCTCGCCGGCGACCTCGGCGTCCGCCGGGCCGCGGAAGGGCTCGGCCTTCCCGGCACCCCGGCCGCCTTCACCGCACGCGCGGCGCACTGGCGCCCCTGGCGTTCCTACGCCGTCCAGTACCTCTGGGCCACCGACGACCACCCGATCAACCACCTGCCCGCGTAAAGGACCCGTTCTCGTGCCCACCGTCCAGCACACCGTCGTGGACAGCCCCTACGACCCGCTCACCCTCGTCGCCGTCGACGGGGTCCTCAGCCGTCTCCACATGACCGGTCAGCGACACCGCCCGCCCGAGGAGACCTTCGGCGATCCCGATCCACGCCCCTTCGGCGAGGCGATCCACCAGCTCGACGCCTACTTCGCGGGCGAACTCACCCGTTTCGAGCTGCCGTTGCACCTCGTCGGCACCCCCTTCCAGCTGAAGGTCTGGGAGTTGCTGCGCCACATCCCGTACGGGGAGACCCGGAGCTACGGCGAACTCGCCGAAGAACTCGGCAGCCCCGGTGCCTCCCGGGCCGTGGGCCTGGCGAACGGCAAGAACCCCGTCGGCATCATCGTCCCCTGCCACCGGGTGATCGGCGCGGGCGGCGGTCTCACCGGATACGGGGGCGGCCTGGACCGCAAGCGGCGACTGCTCGCCTTCGAGGCGGGCGCGGCAGCACCGGACGCCCTCTTCTGAGCAGCACGGCGCATCCCCGCCCTTCCGGTGCCGTCCCCGCTCATCCCTCCCGCGTGACCAACCGCACGGTCCGCTCGGCCAGTTCGGTGATCCGCACCCCGTCGTAACCGAAGACGGCACTGCTCACCCGGTCCCGCAAGGGCTCCACCCACTGCGGGGGGAGCGCAGCGGCCCCGCACCGGACCCCCGCCACCGAGCCCGCCGTCGCGCCGGTGGAGTCCGTGTCCAGGCCGCCGCGCACGGTCAGCGCGATGGTCCGGCTGAAGTCCCCCTCCCCGTAAAGGAGTCCGGCCGTCAGCACGGCCGCGTTCGGGACCGTGTGGAGCCAACCGAGGCCCGCCGTCCGTTCCGCGAGCTCGGTGAGGGCCTCCGACCACCCGAGTCCGGCCCCGTGCAGCGCGATCGCGTTCCGTACGGTCCTGGCGAGCCGGCTGCCCGCCGGCACCCGTTCCAGGCCCGCCTCCAGGGCGGACCGCACGTCCGGTGCGGTGAAGGCCGCCGCGACGAGTGCCGCCGCCCACATCGCCCCGTACACGCCGTTCCCCGTGTGCGAGAGGACCGCGTCCCGCCGGGCGAGCGAGGCGGCCCGGCGCGGATCGCCCGGGCAGGCCCAGCCGTAGACGTCGGCCCGGATGAGCGCCCCGATCCACTCCTGGTACGGGTTGTCGCGGGTGGCGGTCAGCGGCGGTCGCAGTCCGTCGGCGAGGTTCCGGTAGGCGACCCGCTCCGCCGTGAACGTCTGGAGGTACGGCAACCGCAGCAGCCACTCCTCACCGACCTGCTCGGTGGTGAAGGAGGAGCCGTGCCGCTCCAGCAGGTGCAGGGTCAGGATCGACCAGTCGACGTCGTCGTCCCGGCAACTGCCGTCGATCCCGCCCCGCACGCACCGCTCCCACCCGGGCCGCAGTGCGAACCCCTCCGCCCCGGGAGGCGGTGGCGGGAGGTAGTCCGTCAGCGGAAGGGCCCCGGTCAGCCGCAGGTACGCGTCGATCCGCGCCCGGGTCCAGTGGTCGCCCTGCTCCACCGGCTTGCCGAGCATGTTCCCGGCGATCCGGCCCGTCCAGCCGCCCAGGATCCGGTCCGCGAGTTCTCCGTGCACGAGCCCCATGCTTCCGGTGTACCGAATGCGACGGCCCGCCGCGCGTCGAGCAGCGGTGGAACGTCAGCCCTCCCGCTCGGGGGGCTCCGTGTCGCTGCGTGCCTTCGCCGCCCGCCGCAGCCTGTGGTGCCGGTCCCCGCCCTGTTCGGTCATCGCCTCCCCGACCAGGGCCCGCACCGCGTCCCGCATCCCGTGCAGGGCGTGGTGCCGGGCCGGTCCCGCACCCGGGTCCTCCCGAAGCTCCTTCAGCAGCGCCCAGCACAGTGCCAGCATCACGACCACGAACGGCAGCGCCACCAGGATCGTCGCGGTCTGCAGCGAGTTCAGGCCGCCCACCACCAGCAGCGCCGCCGCGACGGAGGCCATCAGGACGCCCCAGGTCACCACGAGCCAGGTCGGCGGGTGGAGCGAGCCCCGGCTGGTCAGCGACCCCATCACCAGCGACGCCGAGTCGGCGCTGGTGACGAAGTAGGTCATCACCAGGATCATCGCGATGACCGAGGTGACCGTGCCGATCGGCAGGGCCTCCAGCATGGCGAACAGCGAGGCCTCGGCCCCTTCCTCGACCGCCGTCGCGAGGTCCGCGGCCCCCGTCGACTCCAGTCGGATCGCGGTCCCGCCCATCACGCAGAACCACACCACCGTCGCCCCGGACGGGACGAGCAGCACGCCCACCAGGAACTCCCGGATCGTCCGGCCCCGGGAGATCCGGGCGATGAAGGTCCCGACGAACGGCGCCCAGGACAGCCACCACGCCCAGTAGAAGATCGTCCAGGCGCCCAGCCAGTCACGGTCGGTGAAGGCGCCGGTGCGGCTCGCCATCGGCAGCAGCTGGTGCAGGTAGCCGCCGACGGAGGCCGGGATGGTGTCCAGGATGTACACCGTCGGGCCGAGGAGGAAGACGAAGGCCGCCAGGCAGGCGGCGAGCACGATGTTCAGCGTGGACAGCCACTTCACGCCCTTGTGGAGCCCGGAGAAGGCCGACACCACGAAGGCCGCCGACAGCGACAGGATGACGATCAGCTGGGTGGCCGTGGAGTCCTTGACCCCCATCGTCAGGTTCAGCCCCTCGGAGACCTGCAGGGCACCGAGTCCCAGGCTCGTCGCGGTGCCGAACACCGTGGCGAACACCGCGAGCAGGTCGATCGCCTTGCCCGGCCAGGCATTCGCCCGGCGCTCTCCGATCAGCGGCACGAAGGCTGAGCTCAGCCGGTTCCCACGCCCCTTGCGGAAGCTCGCGTACGCGAGTGCCAGCCCCGCGATGCCGTAGATGGACCACGGGGTCAGCGTCCAGTGGAAGAACGAGTACTCCATGGCCGTCTTGGCCGCCGCACCCGTCCCCGCCGGAACGCCGCTCGTCGGAGGAGGGTTCAGGAAGTGCGTCAACGGCTCCCCGACCCCGTAGAACATCAGACCGATGCCCATCCCGGCGCTGAACATCATGGCGATCCACGCCAGGTTCGTGAACTCCGGCTCCGCATCGTCCTCGCCCAGCCTGATCCGGCCGAACCGGCTCAGTGCGATCACCACGCACAGCACCAGGAAGACGTCCGCGGCCACCACGAACAGCCAGGCGAAATTGGACAGCACCCAGTCCAGGGCGGTGGAGGAGGCGCTGTCGAAGGAGTCCTCGCCCAGCGCCGCCCAGCCGACGACCGCTGCCACGGCCGCGACGCCGATCCCGATGACCTTGCCGTCCGGCTCGATCTTTTCCGTACTCATGCGACCCCACTATGGTGCGGAATATCGTCCTATCAGGGGGTGGCACGCCGTCCGGACGTCCGGATAAGGTCGCCCATGGCGCGACTGCACGTTCGAAAGCAAGGGATGCAAGGTGACGAACGGGGCAGCACATCAGGCCGCTCGCGTGCTCGTGGCGGCTGACAAGTTCAAGGGCTCGCTCACGGCCGTGCAGGTCGCGGAGCGGGTCACGGCGGGACTGCGACGAGTCGTCCCGGACCTCACGGTGGAGACGTTGCCCGTCGCGGACGGCGGCGACGGCACCGTTGCGGCGGCGGTCGCAGCCGGCTTCGAGCGGCGGGAGCTCCGCGTGACGGGCCCGCTCGGAGAGCCGGTCACCGCGGCCTTCGCGCTGCGCGGCACCACCGCCGTCGTCGAAATGGCCGAGGCCTCGGGCCTCCAACTGCTTCCGCCCGGCGTCTTCGCCCCGCTGACGGCGACCACGTACGGCTCCGGGGAACTGCTCCGCGCCGCCTTGGACGCCGGCGCGACCACCCTCGTCTTCGGCGTCGGGGGCAGCGCCACCACCGACGGCGGCTCCGGCATGCTCGCCGCGCTCGGCGCCCGCTTCCTGGACGCCGACGGCGAACCCGTCGGCCCCGGCGGCGCACCCCTCGCGGACCTCGCCACGGCCGACCTCAGCGGTCTCGACCCCCGTTTCGCCTCGGTCGACCTCATCCTCGCCAGCGACGTGGACAATCCGCTGACCGGCCCCAAGGGCGCCCCCGCCGTCTACGGACCGCAGAAGGGCGCCACCCCCGAAGACGTCCGCACCCTGGACGCGGCCCTCGCCCGCTTCGCCACCGTCCTGGAGAAGGCCATCGGCCCCCGCGCCGCCGAGGCGGCCGTCGCCCCCGGTGCGGGCGGTGCGGGCGGCATCGGCTACGGAGCCCTCATCCTCGGCGCGAGCTTCCGCCCCGGCATCGAGCTGATGCTGGAGGTGCTCGGCTTCGCCCCCGCCCTGGAGCGCGCCACCCTCGTCATCACCGGCGAGGGCTCCCTCGACGAGCAGACCCTGCACGGCAAGGCCCCGGCCGGCGTCGCCGCCGCCGCCCGCGCCGCGGGCAAGGAGGTCGTCGCGGTCTGCGGCCGCCTGGCCCTGGCCCCCGAAACCCTCGGAGCGGCCGGCATCCGTCGTGCCTACCCCCTCACGGCGCTGGAGCCCGACCCGGCGAAGTCCATCGCCAACGCCGGCCCGCTCCTGGAAGAGGTGGCGGCGAACCTCGCCGGGGACTTCCTGGCGTAGCGGACGGCGCCCGTGCCACCCCTCCCGAGCGGCGTGGCACCCGTCCGCCGTCCCGGCCCGTCCTCCCGGGGCGCCGTCCGGGGAGGGACGCCCCTCCGGGCCGACGGTCCGCACGACGGCGGGGTCGGCGGCCCCCGCCGGCACACGGCTCCGGGCGGGACGGTCGGTGCGCACCGGCCGACGGAGCCGGCCCGCAGGAACGGCGCCCCGCGCCCTACCCCGCCGCCGCCAAGCGGAACGCTTCCAGCGCCAGGGTCATCTCCGTCAGGTCCCGCGGTCGGGACAGCGACCGGGACGTCAGCTGCTCCAGCCGCCGCAGCCGGTTGAAGACCGTGTTCCGGTGGCAGTACAGCCGTCCCGCCGCCCGCCCCGCCGACCCCTCGCAGTCCAGCCACGCGTCCAGCGTTTCCAGGAGCACCGCCCGGTCCGCCGGATCCAGCTCCAGCAGGCCGCCCAGGACGTCCGAGACCAGCAGGTCCGCCACCTCCGGCTGCCCCACCACCAGGGCGCCCGTCATCCTCCGGTCCAGACGGACGATCTCCCGGCTGCCCGGCGGGCACGTCCGCAGCGCGAGCTCCGCGAGCCGCCGCGCCCGACCCACCTCGGCCAGACCCACCACCACCGGACTGATGCCACCGGGCCCGGGGCACCGTCCGTCAAGGAGCTCCGAAAGCGCGTCGAGCCCGGTGTCACCGGCCAGTGCCGCCACGCCCAGCTCGCAGTCCGCGCCCATCCGCCACAGGAACCGCACGCCCTCGCCCTGCACCTGCCGGTGGAAGGGCTCCCGCTCCTCCCGCCGGTCGTAGCGCAGCACCACCACCGCGTACCGTCCCTGTTCCGGCAGGTCCAGGCCCGCCGCCGCCCGCGCCACCAGCTCGGGCGACCGCTGCCCGTGGAGCAGCGCGTCCAGCAGGGCCTGGAGCTGTTCGTCCGTGCGGCGGCGCAGCTCCAGCTCCGCCGAGCGGTACGCCTCCGACGCCGTGTCCGCCTGTGCGTCCACCGCCGACCACACGATCGTCGCGGACTGCATCAGCACCGCCAGCCGGGCCGCGTCCGAGCCCGCGCCCTCGATCAGCGCGTCCCACACCAGGTGCCCGGCATGCCGGTAGGCATGCACGACCAGTTCGAGCGGCATCCCCTGCGCGGCCCGCCGCCGCCCCATCTCGTCCGCGTGCTCCAGGTCCCGCCGGGGTGAGTTCCGGGGCGCGGAGATCATCTCGATCCCGATCCGGATGGCCTCCCGAGCCTCCTGCCAGTGCTGGTCGTACGGCAGGATCCGCCCGTAGGCGGGCTCATAGGCGTGGAGTTCCCGCAGGTGCTCGTCGACCAGCTCCGGCACCCGTTCCAGGAGCGCCGTACAGGCCTCCGCCAGCACCTTCCAGTCGTCAACGGTCCGTCTTCTGCGCCGTCCCATGACCGGAGCCAACACCGTCCCCACCCCCTTCGCACAGCCCTGACGCGCAGCGTTGTGCGCATGCACAGCCGTCCGCCGCGCCCGCTGGTCACCGGCAGCGTTTCGGCCGCGGGACGTGGACGCGGATCCGTCGCGGTGCTGGGGTGAGCGCCACCGAACGGCCGGGTGACCACGGCGGCCGGGGAAAGGGGAGCCATGGGAGGTACCGCCCCCGCCCTTCAGGTGACGGACCTGACGGCGGGATACGGACCCGTGCACGCGCTGCGGCGGGTGTCGCTGACCGTTCCGGAGGGTGCCGTCGTCACCGTCCTGGGCGGCAACGGAGCCGGCAAGTCCACCCTGCTGCGGGCGGTCTCGCGCACCCTGCGGTTCCACGGCGGCGCCGTGGTCTCCGGCACGGTGACCCGTGACGGCCGGCCGCTCGACGGGCTGCCGCCGGACCGGGTGGTCGCCGCCGGCGTCTCCCAGGTGCCCGAGGGGCGCCAGGTCTTCGCCCGGATGACGGTCGAGGACAACCTGCGCGCGGGCGCCCTCGGCAGCCGTGGCGGAAGGGCCGCGAAGGCCGCCGCGCTGCGCCGGGTGCACGAGCTCTTCCCGGTGCTCGCCCAGCGGGCCCGCCAACCGGCGGGACTCCTCTCCGGCGGCGAACAACAGATGCTCGCCGTCGGCCGGGCCCTGATGGCCGCGCCCGGCCTGCTCCTCCTGGACGAACCCTCCCTCGGTCTGGCCCCGTTGATGGCGGCCCGGATCGCCGACGCCGTCCGTGAGATCAACGCCCAGGGAACGGCCGTGCTCCTGGTCGAACAGAACGCGGCACTCGCCCTGGGGCTGGCCTCCCTCGCGTACGTCCTGGAGGTCGGCGAGGTCACCCTCGCCGGGCCCGCCGCCGAACTCGCCGCCTCCGACGAGGTGCGCCGCCGCTATCTGGGCGTCGTCGACGAGGCAGCCGCCGCCGACGCGGCCGGAGCCACCACCGCCCACCCGGTCCTGTCCCGCTGGGAGGAAACCCGATGAGCGACAGTGCGGAGCACGCTGCTCCGACCGCCGACACCCGCACGACCGGCACCGCACCGCCCCGCACCCCACCGGCCCTCGAAGTCCGCGGCCTCACCGTCCGGTTCGCCGGGCTCACCGCCCTCGACGGCGTCGACTTCACCGTTCGGCCCGGCACCGTCCACGCCCTCATCGGCCCCAACGGCGCCGGCAAGTCCACCTGCTTCAACGTCCTCTCCGGGGTGTACCGGGCCACCTCCGGTTCCGTGCGCCTCGGCCCGCACGAACTGACCGCGCTGCCCCCGCACCGCATCGCAGACCTCGGCGTCGGCCGGATCTTCCAGAACCTGGCCCTGCCGCCCCGCGCCACCGTCGAGGACAGCCTGATGCTGGGCCGTCACCGGCTCACCCGCACCGGTTTCCTCGCCGCCGGCCTCCGGCTGCCCTCGGCCGCCCGCGAGGAGGCCCGTCACCGTGCCAGGGTCCGGGAGATCGCCGCCTTCGTCGGCCTGGAACGGCAACTCGCCCGCCCTGCCGGTTCCTTGCCGTACGGGCAGCAGAAGCTCGCCGAACTCGCCCGCGCCCTCTGCATGGAGCCGGAGCTCCTGCTGCTCGACGAACCGGTCGCCGGCATGACCGCGGACGAACGGCGCCGCACCGCCTCCGTCATCGCGGGGGTCCGCGACGGCCTCGGCATCTCGGTGCTCCTCGTCGAGCACGACATGGGCCTGGTGATGCGGCTCGCCGACTCCGTCACGGTCCTCGAGTTCGGTCGCCGCATCGCCGACGGCGCACCCGCCGACGTCCAGAACGACCCCGCGGTCGTCCGCGCCTACCTGGGAGGGGAGACCGCCGCGTGAGCACCTTCGCCGAGTTCCTGATCAACGGTGTCTCCCTGGGCTCGATCTACGCCCTCATCGCCCTCGGCTTCGTGGTCATCTTCCGGGCCACCGAGGTCGTCAACTTCGCCCATGCCTCCCTCCTCCTGGCCGGTGGGTACGTCACCGCCGTCCTCCACGAGGAGATCGGCTTCTGGCCCGCCCTGCTCGCCGGCATCGCGGGCGCGGCACTGGTCGGCGCAGCCGTCGAGTTCCTCGTGATGCGCCGCCACCGGGGCGGCGACCACAGCGTCCTCGCCATCGTCACCATCGGCGTCGACATCCTGCTCGCCACCGAGCTGACCCGCCGGATCGGCACCGACATCCTCGCCCTCGGCGACCCGTGGGGGAACGCCGTGGTCACCCTCGGCCCGGTGACGATCGCCGAGACCCGGATCGCCGCCCTCCTCGCGGCGGCCCTCCTCATCACCTCCTTCCTCCTCGCCTTCCGACACACCTCCTGGGGCGTGGCCATGCGGGCCGTCGCCGAGAAGCAGGAGACCGCCGCCCTCATGGGGATCCGGCTCGGACGGGTCTCGCTCGGTGCCTGGGCGGTCGCCGGTGGGCTCGCCGCCGTCGCCGCGCTCTTCCTCACCGTCTTCCCGACGCCCGGTCTGGAACGGGCCACTTCGCTGGCCGCGCTGAAGGCGTTCCCGGCCGCCATCCTCGGCGGCCTCGACTCCACGACGGGCGCCCTCGTCGGAGGACTCCTCGTCGGCGTCACCGAGTCCCTCGCCACCGGGTACCAGGGGGACCTGGCGTTCCTCGGTCGGGGCATCGGCGACCTCGCCCCGTACCTGGTGATGGTCGTGGTGCTCCTGATCCGTCCGGCCGGCCTCTTCGGCACGAAGGAGTCCGCCCGTGTCTGAAGCCCTCGCCCGGCGCGCCCCCTGGGTCCGCAACCCCGCGGTGTACGGGGGGACCGCCGTCGGCGTCGTCCTCGTCGCCCTCCCCTTCTACCTGGACCGGTTCTGGCTCCAGGCCGGCCTGTTCGCGATGGCCGCCGCCCTCGGCGCCCTCGGCATCAACCTGCTCACCGGCTCCACCGGCCAGCTCTCCATGGGGCACGCCTTCTTCCTCGCCGTGGGAGCCTACGGCTACTGCGCCTTCGCCGGGGACGGCTCCGACGGCCTGGTCGGCCTCGGCCTGCCCGGGTGGCTCGCCGCCGTCCTCGCGGTGGCCCTCGCAGGCCTCGCGGGCGGGGTCTTCAGCCCCATCGCGGGCCGGCTGCAGGGTGCGTACCTCGGCATAGCCACCCTCGCCCTGATCTTCATCGGCCAGCACCTGCTCTTCAACGCCCACGACCTGACCGGCGGTTACAACGGCCGTGCCGTCCCGCCCCTCTCCCTCTTCGGCCTCACCTTCGACGACGGCGAACTCCTCGTCGCCCAGGTGCCCTTCGGCGCCGTCGAGAAGCTCTGGTACCTGGGCCTCGCACTGCTCCTGGGCGGGGTGCTGTTCGCCAGGGGAGTGCTCCGGGGCCGTCCCGGCCGCGCCATGAACGCCCTTCGGGACCACCGGATCGCCGCCGGGGTCATGGGCATCCCCGTGGCCCGCCACCGCGCCGCCGTCTTCGTCCTGTCCTCCGTGTACGCGGGCCTCGCGGGCGTCCTGCTCGCCCTGGTGTTCCAGCGCACGGTGCCGGAGTACTTCGGGATGGCGCTCTCCCTCGAATACCTGGCCATGATCGTCATCGGCGGTCTCGGTTCGGTCTCCGGCGCGGTCGCCGGAGCCGTCTTCGTCTCCCTCCTGCCGCAGCTCCTCACCCGCTACAGCGACGCGCTCCCCCTGGTCTCGGCTCCCGGGACGGGCGGAATCGCACCGGGGGAGGCCGCCCGCTACCTGTACGGCGCCGCCGTCGTGGCAGTGGTGCTGTTCCTCCCCGGCGGCCTGGTCCGCCTCGCCGCCCGGACACCGAAGACCCCCACCCCCACCCAACCCTCAGGGGAGGCACGATGAACCACGGACGACCCGCCGTGCGGGGCCTGGCCGCCGCACTCGCCGCGTTGGTCGCGCTCACCGCCGCCGGATGCAGTGCGAAGGCGAAGAACGGAGACGGCGAGCAGACCGGCGCGGGAGGGGTGAGGACCGGCGAGGGCGTCACCGACGAGACGATCTCGCTCGGTGCGCTCACCGACATGACGGGTGTGTACGCCACCCTCGGCAAGAGCGTCACCCAGGCCCAGCAGTTGTACGTGAAGCAGGTCAACGCCGCCGGCGGGATCTGCGGCCGCCGCCTGGAACTCACCGTGCGGGACCACGGCTACGACCCCCAGAAGGCACTCGCCGCCTACACGGAACTGGAGCCGAAGGTCCTCGGCTACGCCCAGTTCATCGGCTCCCCGTTCGTCGCGGCCGTCAAGCAGCGGGTCGACGGCCAGGACAAGGGCCTGGTGCTGCCGCAGGCCTGGTCGGCCTCGTTGCTCGGTTCCCCGTACATCCGGGTCCTGGGTTCGACGTACGACGTGGAGACGATCAACGCCGTCGACTTCCTGCTGACCGAGAAGGGGCTCAAAGCGGGGGACAAACTCGGGCACGTCTACTTCGAGGGGGACTACGGGGAGAACGCGCTGAAGGGTGCGAAGTACGCGGCCGACAAGGCGGGGCTGACCGTCGTCGAGCAGAAGATCAAGCCCACCGACAACGACATGTCGGCGCAGGTCGCCGCGCTCAAGCAGGCCGGGGTCAAAGCCGTCGTCATCAGCGCGGGGCCCCGCCAGGCCGCCTCCCTCGTCGGCGTCGCCGCCGCCACCGGCCTCAAGGTCCCGGTCGTCGGCAACAACTCGGCCTTCGCCCCACAGCTCCTCGGCACCCAGGCCGGCCCCGCCCTGCAGGAGATGTACTGGTTCGCCTCGCCCAGCCTCCCCATCGGTGCCGACACCCCGACCGCCGAGAAGCTCGTCGCCGACTACCGGGCCGCTTACCCGGCCGACGGCCTCGACAACGGCATCGTCGCCGGTTGGACCGCCGTGAGCGTCTTCGGCGAGGCCCTCAAGAAGGCCTGCCTCGCCAAGGACCTGACCCGCGAGGGCGTCGACAGGGCCCTCCTGTCGATGAACGCCCACGACGTCGGCTTCGGCATGGTCCATGACCTCGGCGACCCGACGGCACCCTCGTCCCGCGAGTCCGTCATCCTCCAACCGGACGCTTCCGTCCCGGGCGGGATGCGCACGGTCCGGCAGCCCTTCGTCTCCGAAGCCGCCAAGACCTACGCCCCCTGACCCCCGGGCCCCACCAGGGGAGGAACGGAAGCCCGTAGCACACCGGTCCCGGGTGCACACCGTGCTCCGGGCCGGTGCGGCACGGCACGGCACGTCACGCACCGGAAACACGGTCGTGTGAAGCTCGGGCCCATGCACACGCACATCGAGGAGAACCGTTCCCACCCCCGCCTCGCCGACCTGCTCGGCGCCTACCACCTGGCCAACCAGGAGGAGAAGGGGGCGGCCGTGACGACCGTCGCCGAGCTCCCGGCCGCATACCGCCGTGAGGTCGAGGACCCGGCCGTCGCGTTCTCCGCCGACACGGTCCTGCTCGCCGTCCCGGCCGGTGTACGGGAGCCGGCCGGCTGTGTCGTGCTCAAGGCGCCCCACGAGGGCCGTGCACCCGAGATCAAGCGGCTCTGGGTCGCGCCCGGGGCCCGGCGGAAGGGACTGGCGAAGCGGCTCATGGCCGAGGCGCTCCGCCGGGCCGAGGCCTCCGGGGCGCCCGCGGTGCGCCTCACCGTCTGGTCCTGGCGGGAGGAACCGCTCGCCCTCTACCGCGCCCTCGGCTTCGAGACCGTCCCCAGCTGGGACGAGCGCCCCGACCTGCTCTGCCTGGAACGGCCGCTCGACGTCGTCGAGAGGCTCTCCCCGGACGCCGTGCGGGCACATGCTCCGACAGGCCTCGCCGCACTCCTGGTGGACGCCGTGGAGGGCGGGGCCTCCGTCGGCTTCCTGGCTCCCCTGGAGACCGCCGAGGCGACCGCTTGGTGGCTCCGGGTCGCCGAGGAGACCGCACGGGGCGTACGGGACGTCTGGGTGGCCCGCACCGCAGGGGGGAGCCTGGCCGGCGTCGTGACGCTCGTCCGCACCGGCACCGCCAACGGCCGCCACCGCGGGGAGATCGCCCGGCTCCTCGTCCACCGTTCCGCGCGCGGCCGCGGCCTCGGCTCCCGCCTGCTCGCCACGGCCGAGGCCCACGCCGCCGCGACCGGCCTCGGCCTGCTCGTCCTGGACACCCAGACCGACAGTCCCGCCGAGCGCCTCTACCGCGGTGCGGGCTGGACGGCCGCGGGCACGATCCCCGACTTCGCCGCCGATCCGGCCGGCGTGCTGCGCGCCACCACGCTCTACTACAAGCGTCTCGGCTAGTACTCCGGTGTCACATCACGCGTGTGCGGTTACCGGGCGGCTCCGTGGAGCGCGACAGCGCCCACGCGGGCGCGGATCAGACGCCGTCCTGGGTGACGCTGAGACGCACCAGATCGGCCAGGGTCGGCGCGGTGCGCTTGGCCCGGATGCGGCGGGTGTACGTGTCGACGGTGTGCACGCTGATGCCCAGGCGCCTGGCGATCTGGTGATGGGTCAGGCCGGCGCCTATGTGGGCCAACACCTCGAGCTCACGGGGCGACAGGCTGGGTGGCCCGCTCTGGACTCTGTGGCCGGACATCTCTTCTCTCCATGAGAACGGGGGCGGTGGAGCCGACAGGTGTGGGTGGCCCACGGTTTCCGCCCCTCTGCACGTGCACGCTTCCTGTGCGTTACACGCGACAGGATCTCATCACAGCATTACCGGACGCGAGTAGGCAGTCGCCCCGCACTCCCAACATCCCTATGCCGCAAGGTTGATCAGAGGTCAAGTCACCAATTCGCGGGGCTCCAGGCCACCTTCGAACCGAGCGAGTGTAGGGGCTGTCGCCGTCGTCCGCGGAGGCGCCCGAAGGCCCGGTTGGAGGGGGAACGCGCGTGGGGCACTTCCGTCTGCTCGTCGTCGGCAACGCGATCTCGGCGTACGGCAGCTTCCTGAACATGGTGGCGCTGAACGTCTTTGTCTACCACGTGACGGGCAGCGCGCTGACCACGGGTCTCTTCATGGCGGTGCGCCTGGGAACCAACGTCGTCTCGGGATTCGTCAGCGGCCGCCTCGTCTCGCTGCACGACCGCAAGCGCCTGATGGTCGGCGCCGACCTCGCCCAGGCCGCGGCGCTGCTGGTGCTGCTGCTCGCCCCCGACGGCGGGCGGGTCGCGCTGCTCTTCGCCCTGGCGGCGGTCAGCGGATTCTGCTCGACCCTGTCCCAGGTGGCGCTGCGCAGCAGCGTCCCGGAGATCGTCGGGGCCGATCACCGCGCCCGGGCCAACGGCCTTCTGGTGACCGGTCGTTCGCTCGCCATGATCGTGGGGTTCGCTTCGTCGGGCGTGGTCGTGGCCCAGTTCGGCTACTCCACGGCGTTCGCCCTCGACGCGGCCACCTTCGTGGTCTCCGCGTCGATCCTCTTCCTGCTGCCCGTCCGTACCCGGGCCGCCGAGGACGAGCGGGACGGGACCGGTGCGGCCGAGAAGTCCGACGGCGGCCGGTGGGCGTACCGGACGCTGCTGCGGACGGCTCCGCTGCTCGCGGTGATGATCGTGATCCGCGCGATCGACGGGCTGGGCTCCTCCTCCCACAACGTGGCCCTGCCCATCTACTCCGGCGGCCTGGACCCGGACCATCCGGCGACGTTCATCAGTCAGTTCTGGGCGACCTGGGCCATCGGCACCATCGTCGCCCAGCAACTGTTCGGTCGCGTCATGGGCAGTGGTGGACACGGACGCAGCCCAGGAGAGCGGGCCTTCGCGCTCGGCTCGATCGTGATGTCGGCGGCCTTCATCGTGGTCTTCACCGGCCTGCCCACGGTCCTCGCCGTGCTGGTCGCCCTGATCGCCGGGATGGCCGACGGGTTCACGGAGATCGTGTACGTCACCCGGCTGCAGGCCGCCCCCGACGAGCAGCGCGGTCGCCTCTTCGGACTGTCGGCCTCCGCCGAGAACGCCGGCTTCGGCCTGGGGATGATCGTCAGCGCGGCCCTGCTGGAGTACCTCGCACCCTTGCCCGTCGTGGCCGTCTTCCACGGTCTCGCGATCGCCCTGTGCACCGGCCTGCTCGCCACCCTCTTCGTGCGGCGCGACACCCCCTCGGCGGGGCGGAAGGACACGGGGGCGGGCGAGGGGCCCGAGCCGGACCGGGGCAACTCCCCAGCGGAAGGAAGCCGTTCATGAACCTCCCCGCCCCCTCCTCATCCCCCGCCCTCCCCGCCGACACCCGGATTGCCGTCATCGGCCTGGACTTCCGCTACCCGGGGGCGGACACGCCCGAGGAGTTCTGGCGGATCATCCACGACGGCACGGACAGCATCACCCGCTTCACCGACTCGGAACTCGCCGCCGCGGGCGTCCCCGCGGACCGGTACCGGGCACCGGAGTTCGTCGCGGCCAGCGGACTGCTGGAGGACATCGCCGGATTCGACGCGCGGCACTTCGGGATGAGCGCCCGCGAGGCACAGCTCACCGACCCACAGCACAGGATGTTCCTGGAGTGCGCCCAGCACGCGCTGGAAAACGCCGGATACCCCGGGGAGCGCGACGGCTCGCGCGTGGGCGTCTACGCCACCACCGGGTACCACCTGTACTCCATGGAGCACTACCTGCTGAACAACGTCCTGCGGAGCGAGGTCGCCGACGACTGGCTGTCCAGGATGCAGGTCATGATCGGCAACTACACCGACTTCACCGCGACGCGGGTGTCCTTCCGGCTCGGGCTCACCGGACCGGCCATCAGCGTGCAGACCGGCTGTTCCAGCTCCCTGGTGGCCGTACAGCAGGCCGCGCAGGCGCTGCTCCTCGACGACTGCGACATCGCCCTCGCCGGCGCCACGGCCGTGCACGTGCCCCAGGTGCTGGGCTACGACTACGTCAAGGGCTCGATCCTCTCCAGGAGCGGGCGGGTGCGGGCGTTCGACGCGGACGCCGACGGCACCGTGGGCGGCACGGGCGTCGCGGCCGTCGTGCTCAAGAGGCTGGACCGGGCCGTCGCCGACGGGGACACGGTGCACGGCGTCATCCGGGGCTGGGGCGTCACCAACGACGGTGCGGACAAGAAGGCCTACGCCGCCCCCAGCGCGACGGGCCAGCGGGCGGCCATCCGCCGGGCCCTGGAGCGGTCGGGCGTCGGCGCGGAGACCATCGGCTACCTCGAAACCCACGGGACGGGCACCCGCAAGGGTGACCCGATCGAGTTCGACGGCGCCGTGGCCGCCTTCCGCGAGGACACCGACCGGGCCGGCTACTGCGCGCTCGGTTCGACGAAGGCCAACATCGGCCATCTCGACGTGGGCTCGGGCCTGGCGGGGCTGATCAAGACGCTGCTCGTCCTCAAGCACGGTGTCATCCCGCCGATGGCGAACTTCAGCCGACCCAATCCGCTCCTCACGCTGGCCGGCAGCCCCTTCTACATCCCCGAGTCACCCCGCCCGTGGCCACGGGGCGAGACTCCTCGCCGCGCGGGAGTCACCTCGCTGGGGGTGGGCGGCACCAATGTGCACCTGATTCTCGAGGAGGCGCCCGAGCCCGCACCGCGCAGCGGCCGGGCCGCCGCGCCGGGGGTGCTGGTGCTGTCCGGCAGCGACGAGGAGGCGCTGACCGCCCATGCCCGCGCCTTCCGCGACCACCTGCGCCAGCGCCCCGGGACGTACCTCGCGGACCTCGTCACCACCACCGCGCTCGGCCGTGCCCACGGACGGCACCGGCTGGCGGCCCGGGGCGCGACTCCCGACGCCCTCGCCGACGCCCTCGACACCTGGTTGGCGGCCCGTGCCCCCGCGCCGGGCCCGGCGGCGGTGACGACGGGGACGCTGCCCCGTGATCCCACGGCGGGCTCCGCGTTCATGTTCACCGGGCAGGCGGCCCCGTACCCCGGCATGGCCCGGCCGCTGTACGAACGCTTCCCCGTCGTGCGCGAGGTGCTCGACACCTGTGAGCGCCAGTACCGCGAGCTGTACGGCGGCTCGCTGCTCGACGGGCTCCTCGGCGCCGGTGGCGGTGCCAGTGCCGGTGCTGGCACCGCATCGCGGTCCGAGGCCGCATGGCCCACCGACACCGCGCAGCCCGCCCTGTTCGCGCTGCAGTGCGCGCTCGTCCGGCTGTGGCGCGACGCCGGCGTCGCGCCGGATGCCGTCGCCGGGCACAGCGTGGGCGAGTACGCGGCCCTGTGCGCCGCCGGAGCCCTGTCCTCCGAGGACGGACTGTGGCTGACCGCCGAGCGCGGCCGGCTGATGCAACGGCACTGCGCCCCGGGCGGGATGGTCGCGGTACCGGTCGACCGACCGACCGCCCAGGCGCTGGCCGCCGGGATACCGGGACTGGAGCTCGCCGTCACCAACGGCGAACGGAGCCAGGTGCTGGCGGGGCCCGTCGCAGCCGTGGAGAAGCTGTGCGCGCTGCTGGCGGAACGCGGCCTGCACGGTGAACGGCTGGCCGTGACCCGCGCCTTCCACACCGCCCTGATGGACCCGGTGGTGGAACCCTTGCGGACCGTCCTGGAGAAGGTGGCGTTCCGTCCGGTCACGGTCCCCTTCGTCAGCGGGCTCGACGGGGCGACCCACCCGCCGGGCTGGACGCCGGACGCCGCCTACCTCGTGCGGCAGACGCGCGAACCGGTGCGCTTCGACCGGGCGCTGCACGGGCTCGGCGAGCGGGAGCCCGCCGCGCTCGTCGAGATCGGCCCGCACACCACGCTCTGCGGCCTGGCGCGCCGCGTTCTGCCCGGGGCCCGTCCGGTGCCGTCGCTGCGCCGCGGGGCCGGCATCGCGGCGCTGTGGTCGGCGGTGGGCGACCTGTACTGCGCCGGGGCGGACATCCGCTGGCAGGCGCTCGTGGAGGGCACCGGGGGGCGCAGGATCCCCCTGCCCGGCTACCGATTCCAGCACAAGGACCACTGGACGGGCCCGGCGCCGTCGACCGTCCGGTCAGCAGCACCAGCGAGAGAGGAAGCCGTAGTGGCACAGCACGAGGCAGCAGTCCAGCACGTCGTCCGGAACATCGTGGAGCTGACCGCCAGGTATCTCAGTTGTGACCCGGAGGCGATCACCGGCGAGACGTCGTTCTTCGACCTCGGCGCGGACTCGCTGCAGATGATCAGCGTGCTGCGCCAGTTGGAGCAGGAGCACCACGTCAAGGTGGGAATGAGGGAGCTGTTCGAGGAGACGGGCACCCCGCAGCAGCTCGCGGAGCTCATCGTCAGCCGGATGACCGGACCGCCGCCGCCGGCCCCCGCCTCGGGGACGGCGACAAAGGGCGCACCGGAACGGCTTCGGCCAGCGGTCCCGGCCCCGGCGCCGTTCGCATCCGCGACCGCCGCACCCCGGGCCGTCGTTCCAGGACCGGAGGGCACGGTCGTACCCGGGCCCGTGGCCCCCGCCGCACCGGAGTACGCCACGCGCGGCGAACTGGAGGACCTGGCCCACAAGCTGCACCAGATATCGCAGATACAGCTGCAGATGATGTCCCAGTTGTCGCAGTTGCTGTCCCTCCAGACCACCGCCCTGACGGCCGGGTCGAACGGCACGGTGTCCCCTTGAGCGCCCTCGACGCCGCCTCGGCGGCCCTCGACCAGGACCTGGCGGCCATGGCCGAACTCTCCCGGCGCATCACGCAGCAGCTGGCGGCCCCGGAGCCCCGGGCGCCGGAACCCCTGAAGCCGGCCGAGGCGCGCGTGCACGGACCCCGGGTGAGCGTCACACGCTCCTCCGGCATGGTCCAGGGCGCCTCTCCCCGGTCGCAGCAGGACCACCTCGACGACCTCGTCCGCCGGTACACGGCCAAGACCCCGACGTCGAAGGAGACCGCCCAGCGCTACCGACGGGTGCTGGCCGACAGCCGTGCCGTCGTCGGCTTCCGCGGCGGCACGAAGGAAATGCTGTACCCGATCGCCGGGCGGCGGGCGAGCGGCTCCTCGCTGGAGGACGTCGACGGCAACCGCTACGTCGACATCACCATGGGCTTCGGCGTGCTCCTCTTCGGTCACGAACCGGCGTTCGTGACCGAGGCGGTCCGCGAGCACCTCTCCCGCGGCGTCCAGCTCGGTCCGCGCGCCGTCGAAACCGGCGAAGCGGCCGAGCTGCTGGCCCAACTGACCGGCATGGAGCGGGTGGCCTTCGCCAACTCGGGGACCGAGGCCAACTCCGGTGCGATCCGCCTCGCCCGCGCCGCCACCGGCCGCACCAAGATGGTCGTCTTCAACGGTGCCTACCACGGCCATGCCGACGGCGTCCTCGGCCGCTCCTCGGGGTCCGGAAGCGATCGGGTCACCGTGCCCGTCTCCAGCGGCATCCCGCACAGCGCCGTCGCGGACCTGCTGGTCCTGGACTACGGAAGCCGGGCGAGCCTGGACGTGATCGAGCGGCACGCGGCCGACATCGCCGTGGTCGTGATCGAGCCCGTACAGAGCCGGCACCCCGCCCTCCAGCCGGTCGGTTTCGTCCGCGAGCTGCGCGAGCTGACCCGGCGCCACGGCATCGTGCTGATGTTCGACGAGATGCTGACCGGCTTCCGCCCCGCTCTGCGCGGCGCCCAGGAGCTCTACGGAGTCACCCCAGACCTCGCGACCTACGGCAAGCTCCTCGGCGGCGGCTTCCCGATCGGGGCCATCGCCGGTCGCGCCGACATCATGGACGGCGTCGACGGCGGCTACTGGAGCTACGGCGACGACAGTTACCCGCCCGCCGACACCACGTTCTTCGGCGGTACGTACATCCAGCACCCGGTGTCGATGGTGGCGGCGCGCGCCGTCCTGACCCACCTCAAGGATCACAGCCCCACCCTCCAGGAGCGGCTCAACGCCCGCACCGGAGAGATGGCGGCCGCGCTCAACGCCTTCTTCGAGGCGGAGGAGTTCCCGCTGCGGATGAGCCACTTCGGCTCCCAGTTCCGCTTCGAGCACCGCGTCGACATGGAGCTCCTGTACCACCACCTCATGCTGCGCGGCGTGCACGTGTGGGAATGGCGCAACTTCTTCCTGTCCACCGCCCACACCGACGGCGACATCGAGTTCATCACGGACGCGGTGAAGGACTCACTGCGCGAGCTGCGCGGGGCCGGATTCTTCCCGGGCGGGCCGGCGCGGCCGGCGCCGGTCCCGGCACACACCTCGGCACCGGTCCCGGGGCCGGCTCGGGTGGAGGTCCCCGCGGTGGCGGCGACGTCACCGACCGTGTCCGCCAGGGTCCGGAACTCCGTCGTGACCCGCCCGGCCACGTCCCCACGGGCGGGCGGCACCCCTCGCACCCCCGACTTCAGCATCTGCTTCTTCGGCGACTACCCGCAGGACGAAGCCCCCCGCTACGGCACGTACGAACTCGTCCTGGAAACGGCCCGCTTCGCCGACCGGCACGGCTTCCACGCACTCTGGACGCCCGAGCGGCACTTCCACTCCTTCGGCGGCCTCTTCCCCAACCCCGCCGTGCTCGCCGCCGCGCTCTCCCGCGAGACCGAGCGCATCCGACTCAACGCGGGCTCCGTCGTCCTCCCCCTCCACGACCCGATCCGGGTCGCGGAGGAGTGGTCGATGGTCGACAACCTCTCCGGCGGACGGATCGGGCTCGGCGTCGCGAGCGGGTGGCACGCCCGTGATTTCGCCTTCTTCCCCGACCGGTTCGGCCGGCACCGGGACTTGATGTACGACCAGCTGGACGAGGTGCGCCGGCTCTGGCGGGGCGAAGCCGTGCGACGCACCACCGGGGACGGCGAGGACGACATCAGGCTCTTCCCCCGGCCCGTCCAGGACACCCCGCCCCTGTACACGGCGGTGGTCGGCAACCCCGCCTCGTACGAGCTCGCGGCCCGCAACGGCCTGGGCGTGATCACCAATCTGATGACCCAGAGCGTCGAGCAGCTGCGTGACAACATCGCGCTGTACCGCCGTACGCGCGCCGAGCACGGCCTGGACCCGGACACCGGTCGGGTGGCCGTGCTGCTGCACACCTACCTGACCGCCGACCACGCCACCGCGCGGGCCGAGGCGTACGAGCCGCTGTCGCGCTACATGCGGTCCTCCCTCTCGCTGTTCGGCGGCGTCACCAACAGCCTCGGCCACAAGACCGACCTGTCCGGGCTCAGCGAGGACGACCTGCACGCGGTGTTCCACCGTGCCTACGACCGCTACTGCGACCAGCGCGCGTTGATCGGATCGGCGGACAGCGTCTCCCGCGTCGTCGACGAGGTGACCTCGGCCGGCGCCGACGAGATCGTCTCCCTCGTCGACTTCGGGGTGGCGCCGGACGCGCTGCGCGCCGGTCTCACCCACCTCGACGCGTTGCGCCGCCGGTACGCGGAGTCCCCCCGTCCCGCCGCCGCTCCCGTCACCGTCAGAACCGGAGCCGGAACCACCGCCGAAACCGGGACCGGGACCGGGACCGAAGCAGGATTCAGCGACGTCGCCCCGCTCTCGCCCGGCCAGACGCGCATCTGGGTCCTGGAGCGCCTGCTGCCGGGCCGCACCGCCTACAACGAGACCAAGGCCATCCGCCTCGACGGCCCCCTCGACGTACCCGCCCTGCACTCCGCGCTGCGCGGCCTCGTGGCGCGGCACGAAGGGCTGCGCACCGTCTTCCGCCAGGTCGGCGACGAGCCGCGGCAGCTCGTGCGCACCCCGGGCGAACCGGACTTCGCGGTGGTCGACGGCACGGGGCCGCACGACGCGGTGCGCCGGGTCCTGGACGCCGAGAGCGCGCGCCTCTTCGACCTGGAGAACGGGCCGCTCTTCGTCACCCGGCTGGTCGCACTGGCCGAGGAGCGCCACGTGCTCGTCCTGTCCCTCCACCACATCGTGGTCGACGCGGCCTCGGCCGCCGTCCTGGCCCGCGACCTGTCCGCCCTGTACCGGGCGGAGACCGACGGCGTCCCCGCCGCCCTCCCCGTGATCGACCGGAGCTACGCCGACCACGCCCGCGAACAGCTCGCGGCTCTCGACGACCCCAAGGCCGCCGACGACCTGGCCTTCTGGCTGAAGACCCTCGACGGCGAGCTGCCGGTCCTGGATCTGCCCTGTGACCGGCCGCGGCCCGAGACGATGACGTCGAACGGCCGGGCGGTGTTCCACACCCTGGACGCCGGGCTGTCCGAGCGGCTACGGGAAGTGAGCCGCGCCCACCGCTCCACCCTGTTCATGACGCTGCTCGCCGGGTACGCGGCCATGCTGCACCGGGTCACCGGGCAGGAGGACGTCGTCATCGGCGTGCCGATGACGAACAGGCCGCAGGAGGCGGCCGATCTGCTCGGGTTCTTCGTCAACACCCTCGCGCCGCGCTTCGACCTCTCCGGCGATCCCACGTTCGCCGCCCTGCTCGGCCGGGTGCGTTCGGTCACCCTGGACGCGTACGACCACGCGGACGTGGCGTTCGAGGAAGTGGTGCGCGCGCTCGCGCCCCGGCGGGTGACCGACCGCACGCCCGTCTTCCAGGTACTCGCCGAGTTCGAGGGCGACGAGCCGTTCCGCTTCGAGCTGCCCGGGGTGGCGGCCACGCCCCTGGACGCCGGGCCGGACAAGGCCCTGACGGACCTCGCGGTCTACTTCACGGACCAGCCGCAGGGCATCCGTTGCCATCTGGAGTACAACACCGACCTGTTCGACGCCGACACCGTCGAGCGGTTCTTCGGAACGTTCCGGGAACTCCTCGAAGCGGCCGCCGACGACCAGCAGACCCCGCTGTCCCGCCTCACCGCTCCGGTGACGGACGGAGACGCCGTACCGGAGGCGTGGCAGCGCGGACCGGCGCGGGCGCTGGAGGACACCACCGTGCACGCGCTGGTCGCCCGCCGGGCCGCGACCGCACCTGACCGCACTGCGGTGATCGACGGCGGCACGGAGCTGACCTACCGCGAGCTGGAGGAGCGGGCCGAGCGGCTCGCCACCGCGATCCGCGAGCGGAGCGGGCCCGCCCGCACCGACGAGACGGTCGTCCTGTGGCTGCCGCGCTCGGCGGATCTCGTCGTGGCCATGCTCGCCGCGATGAAGTCCGGCCGCGCTTATGTGCCACTGGACCCGTCCCTGGGCCGGGCCCGGGCCGAGGCGGTGATCGCCGAGTGCGGGGCCCGGACCCTGGTGACCACCCGCTCCGGGGCCGCCGCCCTGACGCTGCCCCCGGGCCTGGCTGTCGTGACCCCCGACGACCGCCCACAGGGCACCGCCGTTCCCGGGACCCCGGACCCGACGTCGCTCTGCTACGTCATCCACACCTCCGGCAGTACCGGCGCCCCCAAGGGCGTCGCGGTGGCACACCGCAGCGTCGTCAACCTGTGCCAGTGGCACCGGCGCCGCTTCGGATTCACGGCCGCCGACCGCAGCGCACTCGTCTGCAGCCAGAGCTTCGACGCCGCGGTCCTGGAGATCTGGCCGGCCCTGACCGCCGGCGCCTCCCTCACCATCGCCGACGACACCGTACGCAAGGACCCGCTGGCCCTGGCGCGCTGGTACGCGGCCGAGCGGGTCACCTTCTCCGTCCTGCCGACGGCCCTGGGCGAGGCGGTGCTGGAACTCCCGGCGGACGACCAGCCACCGCTGCGCCACCTGCTGATGGGGGGCGACGTGATGCGCGTCCGCCCGCGCCCGGACACGCCCTACGAGGTGCTCAACGTGTACGGCCCCACCGAGGCCACCGTGCTGTGCACCGCCGAGACCGTCACCCCCGACGGCGCGGAGATCGCGATCGGCCGCCCCGTCGACAACGTCCGGCTGCGGGTGCTGGACCCGTCGGGCGAAGCCGTCCCGGTCGGCGCCGTGGGAGAGCTCCACGTGGGCGGCGCGGGCGTGGCCCGCGGTTATCTGCACCGGCCCGGGACGAGCGAGGAGCGCTTCCCGCCGGACCCCGCCGGCGCCCCGGGGGACCGGATGTACCGGACGGGCGACCTCGTGCGGTGGACGCCGGAGGGGAGCCTGGAGTTCCGGGGACGGATCGACGACCAGGTGAAGGTCCGGGGGTACCGGGTCGAACCGGAAGAGGTCTCCCACGCCCTCGGCGGTCTCGACGGCGTGCGCGACGCGGTGGTGCTCGCCCGTCGGGACGGCCGGGGCGAGGCGTACCTGGCCGCGTTCGTCGTCCCCGCCGACCCGATCGGGGAAGCCGCCGCCGACCGGCAGGCCTTCGCCGACCTCATGACCGACGAACTGGCCGCGAAACTGCCGGAATATCTCGTACCGCGGGCATGGGCGGTCCTGGCACGACTCCCGATCGGGGTCAACGGCAAACTGGACCGCTCGGCCCTGCCCGACCCCGGGATCGTCACCGCCGCACCGGGCACCGCCGCACCGGGCGCCACCAGCTCCGTTCCCCCGGCGGCCCCGGCCCCGCAGGGCTCCGCCGCCGGGGCGGACGGGGAGGGCGCCGAGGAACGGCTACGGGCCGTCTGGGCCGCCCAGCTCGGCACGAACACCGACGCCATCGAGCCCGACGCCTCGTTCTTCGACCTCGGTGGACACTCGATCACCGCGATCCGGCTGATGAACCGGGTCCGCGCGGAATACGGGATCGAATACCCGATGGCGCGTTTCTACCGCGAGCCGACACTGCGGGCCATGGTCGCCCACCTGGAGGGCACGGCCACCCACCGCGATCCCGCGAATCCTGCGGATCCGGCCGACGCCGGGACCGTGGAGGACCGGGCTCCGGCCACGTCCCAGCAGGCCGGCTTCGCGGTCATGCACCACCGGCACCCGCTGCCCCAGGTGTTCAACGTGGTCATGCGGCTGACCTTCTCCGGTTCCCTCGACGTAGCCGCGCTGCGCACCGCGCTGACCCGGCTCGTGGAGCGGCACGAGTCGCTGCGCACCCGCTACACCGGCGCGGGCGAGGAGTGGCAACAGGAAGTGCTGCGGGCCCGCCCCGTGGACCTGCCGGTCGACGACCTCACCGCGTGGACCCGTGAGGCACGCGAGACGGAGGTGGAGCGGATCAGCACGGAGGCCACGGAGACGCCCTTCGACCTGTCCCGGGGGGTCGCCCCGGTGTTCCGCCTGATGCGCACCGAGGACACGACGTGGGTGCTGTTGACCGTCCTGCACCACTCCACCTGCGACGGGTGGGCGGTCAGCATCCTGTTGAAGGAGCTGGCCGCGCTCTACGGCGCGGCCGTCGAAGGCGTACCCGACCCCCTGGGGACGGCATCGCCGCAGCCCACCGCCTACGCCCGCTGGCAGCGGGACCGCACCCGCGACACCGACGGCAGCCGCAAGACGGACAAGGCCCGTAGGGCGGATTACTGGGTGCGCGAGCTCGGCGACGCCCCCTTCCGCCTGGAACTGCCGCTGGACCGGCCGCGGCCGGGAGCGCCCAGCGGGAAGGGCGCCGTCCATGTGTTCACCGTGCCCGCCGACGTGCGCAAGGACGTGGAGGCACTGGCCAGACGCCGTGGCACCACCCCGTACGCGGTCACCGCGGCGGCCCTGGGCCGACTCCTCGCCGACCTGTCCGGACAGGGAGACGTCCTCCTGGACGTGTCCTACGCCAACCGCGAGAGCGAGGAGTTCGAATCGCTCGTGGCCTGCACGGTCGTCCCGATGGCGCTGCGGGTCCGGGTCGGCGCGGCCGACTCCTTCGCGGCCCTGGTGGACCAGGTGGCACTCGCCTCGGCCCAGGGCATCGACCACACCGTCGAGCGCCGGGAACTCGTGGCGGCCTTCCGCGAGCAGCTCGGGGTGGAGGTGCCCGACCGGCTCCCGGTCGGCTTCGCCTACCAGAACTCCCTGGAGACGGACATCGAGCTGCCGGGCGTGACCGTGTCCGTCGAAGACCTCGCCCCCGCCGCCTCCCGCCGGGAGCTCAGCTTCGGGCTCATCCCCGCCGGGGACGTGCTGACGGGGTTCGTCGAGTACACGGCCGACCTGTGGGACGTCACGACGGTGGAGGGCTGGGTGCGCGACTACGCCGAGCTGCTGGCGAAGGAGGTCCGGCAGGCCCTCCGCGACCGAGGGGGACGGTCACGGTCCTGAGAACGGACAAGGGCCCCGGGAGGACGATCGCCTCCCGGGGCCCTTCCACACGCCGTCCGCTACGGCAGCTGTGCCGCCCGTGCCTCCCGGTTCTCCCGCCGGTTGTCACGGAAGGCGTTCACCCGGCGGGCCGTCGCGAAGAGGGGGATCACGGCGCCCAGCACGACCTGGAGTGCACAGCCGGTCTGGAGCAGGAACGCGCCGCCGGGAGCGTCGAACGCCCAAGCCGCCAGCATCGCCATCGCACCGACGATCCAGCTGAGCATCGCGACCGCGAGGACACCCCGCGGCTTCGGGTACTCGACCCGGCTCACCATCAGCCATGCCGTACCGATGATCGCGAGCAGGGTCGGGATGAACGGCAGCTCGAGCAGCACGATGGAGACCACCGTCAGCGCGCCGAAGGGGCTCGGCATGCCCTGGAACATGCCGTCCTTCATCGTCACGCACGAGAACCTCGCGAGCCTCAGCACCACGGCGAGCAGCACCACGATCGCGGCCACGGCCGAGACCTTCTGCTGCGCGTCGTCCGCGACCATTCCGTACACGAGCACGAAGTAGGCCGGGGCCAGGCCGAAGCTGATCAGGTCCGAGAGGTTGTCGAGTTCGGCGCCCATCGGCGAGCTGCGGAGCTTGCGCGCCACGATGCCGTCGAAGAGGTCGAAGATCGCTGCGCACAGCATCAGTATCACGGCGGTGGCGGCGCTGTTGCGCGCCATGCCGGTCTCGCTGCTGCCCGTCAGGTGGGGGATGAGGATGCCGGTGGTGGTGAAGTACACCGCCATGAAGCCGCAGGTGGCGTTACCGAGCGTGAGGGCGTCCGCTATGGACAGCCTCAACGACAGCGGCATCTCCTCGGCCTCTTCGGCCGCCTTCGCATCGGCGTCGGCGGCCCAGTCGGCGGCCCGTGTGTCGGGATCAATCACGGTCAATGCGAGTCACCCCCGCCGTGGTGACCTGGCCGACCTCGACGGCGACGTCGACACCCTCGGGGAGGTAGATGTCGACGCGCGAGCCGAAGCGGATGAGACCGATGCGGTCACCCTGCTCGACCTTCGTCCCCTGCGGGATGTACGGCACGATCCGCCGGGCGACGGCGCCCGCGATCTGCACCATCTCGATGTCGCCGAGCTCGGTGTCGAAGTGCCAGACAACGCGCTCGTTGTTCTCGCTCTCCTTGTTGAACGCCGGCACGAACCCGCCCGGGACGTGCTCCACGGACGTCACGGTGCCGGCGAGCGGGGCACGGTTGACGTGGACGTTCAGCGGGCTCATGAAGATGGCGACCCGGGTGCGTCCGTCCTTCCACGGCATGATGCTCTGCACCACGCCGTCGGCGGGGGAGATGACCCGGCCCTGAGCGATCTCGCGCTCGGGGTCGCGGAAGAACCACAGCATGCCGGCCGCGAGCGCGGTGGTCGGCACGGCGATGGCCGCGGCACGCTTCGACTTGCGCGCGCGCGCAAGGCTCAGCGCCGCGGTGGCGACGGTCGGCAGAAGCCACGGCGATGCTCCGCGTGCGATGCGTACGCCCTGGAGGCTGTCGCGGTGTGCAGAGGTTTGGCTGTGGGGCATGGATGACCTTCGTAGCGGATGATGCCGCACGGGCAACGGGGACGGCGGCTTTCCGGCGATGCTATCGGTTGCGGGGCGCAACTGGGCAAGCCAGGAACTGAGTCGGCGGCCGGAAGATGAACACGCGGTGTGATCTTCTTCGCGGCCAAACCGACTCAAAAGCAACAATCAGCCCTGGAACCGGTACTCCTCGAGGAGCCGACGACCAATGATCATTTTCTGGATCTCGGCGGTACCTTCGCCGATGAGCAGCATCGGTGCCTCGCGGTAGAGGCGCTCGATCTCGTACTCCTTGGAGAAGCCGTACCCGCCGTGAATGCGGAAGGCGTCCTCGACGACCTCTTTGCAGTATTCGGAGGCGAGGTACTTCGCCATCCCTGCCTCGAGGTCGTTTCGTTCCCCGGAGTCCTTTTTGCGTGCTGCATTCACCATCATGGCATGGGCGGCCTCGACCTTGGTAGCCATCTCGGCCAGCTTGAACTGAATCGCCTGGTGCTGGGCGATCGCCTTGCCGAAAGTGTGGCGTTGCTGGGCATAGGAGACGCCGAGCTCGAAAGCACGCTGGGCGACGCCGCAACCACGCGCCGCCACGTTCACGCGGCCGACCTCCACGCCGTCCATCATTTGGTAAAACCCTCGGCCGGTGACCCCGCCGAGTACCCGATTGGCCGGAATGCGCAGTCCGTCCATGATGAGTTCGGTGGTGTCGACGCCCTTGTAACCCATCTTGTCGATCTTCCCCGGGATGGTGAGGCCCGGGCGGACCTCTCCGAAGCCGGGCTCCTTCTCGACCAGGAAGGTGGTCATCGACTTGTGCGGGGCGGTGCCCTCGGGGTGTCCTTCGTCACTACGGACGAGAACGGCCACCAGCGTTGACGTGCCGCCGTTCGTCAGCCACATCTTCTGGCCGTTGAGGACGTACTCGTCGCCGTCCTTGACCGCCTTGGAGGTGATCGCCGACACGTCCGAGCCGAGGCCCGGCTCCGACATCGAGAACGCGCCGCGCGTCTCACCGGCCGCCATGCGCGGAAGGAAGTGGTCCTTCTGCTCCTGGGTGCCGTGCTGCTTGAGCATGTACGCCACGATGAAGTGCGTGTTGATGATGCCGGAGACCGACATCCAGCCGCGGGCGATCTCCTCCACGCACAGTGCGTAGGTGAGCAGTGACTCGCCGAGGCCCCCGTACTCCTCGGGGATCATCAGGCCGAAGACGCCGAGCTCCTTCAGCCCGTCGACGATCTGCTGCGGGTACTCGTCGCGGTGCTCCAGCTCCGTCGCGACCGGGATGATCTCCTTGTCGACGAAGTCCCGCACGGTGGCGAGGATCTCCTGCTGGACATCGGTCAGACCGTGGGTCTGGGCGAGTCGCGCCATGACTTACTTCCCCTGTTCGTTCAGCTCGGGGCGGCCGGGCTGCTCGCCGCCGCGCGCGTCGATGTACTCGGCGGTCGGGACCATCACCTTGCGGCGGAAGACGCAGACGAGCGTGCCGTCCTGCTTGTAGCCCTTGGTCTCGACGTAGACGATGCCGCGGTCCGTCTTCGACTTCGACGGGGTCTTGTCGAGGACCGTGGTCTCGCCGTAGATCGTGTCGCCGTGGAAGGTGGGGGCCACGTGCCGCAGCGACTCGATCTCCAGGTTGGCGATGGCCTTGCCGGAGACGTCCGGCACGGACATGCCGAGCAGCAGCGAGTAGATGTAGTTCCCGACGACCACGTTCCGCTTGAAGTCGGTCGTGTTCTCCGCGTAGTTCACGTCCATGTGCAGCGGGTGGTGGTTCATCGTCAGCAGGCAGAAGAGGTGGTCGTCGTACTCGGTGACCGTCTTTCCGGGCCAGTGCTTGTAGACGGCGCCGACTTCGAACTCTTCGTAGGTGCGGCCGAACTGCATGGGACTCAGGCCTCCGGGATCTCGAACTTGCTGGTGCGCTGCATGCCGGCGGCGCGGCCCTTGCCGGAGATGACCAGGGCCATCTTGCGGGAGGCCTCGTCGATCATCTCGTCGCCGAGCATCGCGGAGCCCTTCTTCCCGCCGGCCTCGGAGGTGTAGTAGTCGTACGCGTCGAGGATGAGCTCGGCGTGGTCGTAGTCCTCCTGCGAGGGCGAGAAGATCTCGTTCGCGGCGGCCACCTGGTCCGGGTGCAGCACCCACTTGCCGTCGAAGCCCAGGGCGGCGGCGCGCCGGGCCACCGCACGGTAGCCCTCCTGGTTGCGGATCTGCAGGTAGGGGCCGTCGATCGCCTGGAGGTTGTTGGCGCGGGCCGCCATCAGGATGCTCATCAGGATGTGGTGGTAGGCGTCGGCCGGGTAGCCGGGCGGCTGCTCGCCCACGACCAGCGACTTCATGTTGATGGAGGCCATGAAGTCGGCCGGGCCGAAGATGATCGTCTCGACGCGCTGGGAGGCCTGCGCGATCGCGTTGACGTTGTTCAGGCCCTGGGCGTTCTCGATCTGCGCCTCGATGCCGATCTTGCCGACCTCGAAGCCCATGGTCTTCTCGATCTGGGTGAGCAGCAGGTCGAGCGCGACGATCTGCTGCGCGTCCTGCACCTTCGGCAGCATGATGCAGTCGAGGTTCTGGCCGGCGCCCTCGACGACGGTGACGACGTCGCGGTACGTCCAGTGGGTCGTCCAGTCGTTGACGCGGACCACGCGGGTCTTGCCGGTCCAGTCGCCCTCGTTCAGGAACTTCACGATGGTGTGCCGGGCCTCGGGCTTGGCCAGCGGGGCGCACGCGTCCTCCAGGTCCAGGAAGACCTGGTCGGCGGCGAGGCCCTGGGCCTTCTCCAGGAAGCGCGGGTTGGAGCCGGGGACCGCCAGGCAGGAGCGGCGGGGGCGGAGCCGGTTCACAGGGCTGGTCATGCGAGGACCTCCGTGCATTCAAAGGGGCTGAGCTGGTGAGCTTTGCGGATCTCGTCGACGATACGGCCGATGATCTCCGTAATACCGAAGTCCTTCGGCGTGAAGACGGCGGCCACGCCCGCACGCTTCAGTTCTGCGGCGTCGGCGTTCGGGATGATTCCGCCGACGATGACCGGGATGTCGGGGGCCCCCGCCTCGCGGAGGCGGTCGAGGACGTCCGGGACCAGCTCGGCGTGCGAGCCGGACAGGATGGACAGGCCCACGCAGTGCACGTCCTCC
The DNA here is from genome assembly GCF_042743065.1 of Streptomyces sp. NPDC058872. NCBI lineage: Bacteria > Bacillati > Actinomycetota > Actinomycetes > Kitasatosporales > Streptomycetaceae > Streptomyces > Streptomyces sp. NPDC058872. The sequence continues at coordinate 29,289 of NZ_JBHYMK010000011.1, read as the reverse complement.
GCGAGGGCGGCGCCGACGATCTGCTCGGGGGTCAACCGGATGCCCTGGTAGACCACCTCGAAGCCGGCGTCACGTGCGCGCACGGCGATCTGCTCGGCCCCGTTGGAGTGCCCGTCCAGGCCGGGCTTGCCGACGAGGAGGCGCAGCCGGCCGCAGTTCAGCTCCTCGGCGGTCCGGGCCACCTTGTCCCGGACCAGGGCGAGCGGCGTGCCCGCCTCGGCCGTCACGGCGACCGGGGCGGAGGAAACGCCCGTCGGCGCGCGGAACTCGCCGAACACCTCGCGCAGGGCCCCGGCCCACTCGCCGGTGGTGACCCCGGCGCGGGCGCACTCCAGGGTGGCCTCCATGAGGTTCTCGGTGCCCTGGGCGGCTTCCTTGAGGCGCTCCAGGGCCTTGCAGGGGCGCGGGTGGTTGAACGGCGGCTGGTAGCGGTTGTCGCGCCAGGTCTTCAGCGAGCCGACGACCCGGGCCTCGACCGCCGGGTCGACCGTCATGATCGCGGTGTCGAGGTCGGCGGTGAGGGGGTTCTCCTCGGTCGACTGGAAGATGTTGACGCCGACGATCTTCTCCTCGCCGGCTTCGATCCGGGCGCGTCGCTCGGCGTGCGAGGAGACCAGCTGCGACTTCAGGTAGCCGGACTCGACGGCGGCCATCGCGCCGCCCATCTCCTGGATCCGGTCGATCTCGGCCAGGCACTCCTCGACCAGGGCGTCCACCTTGGCCTCGACGACGTGCGAGCCGGCGAAGATGTCCTCGTACTCCAGCAGGTCGGACTCGTGGGCGAGCACCTGCTGGATGCGGAGCGACCACTGCTGGTCCCAGGGCCGGGGGAGGCCGAGTGCCTCGTTCCAGGCGGGCAGCTGCACGGCGCGCGCCCGGGCGTCCTTGGAGAGGGTGACGGCCAGCATCTCCAGGACGATCCGCTGGACGTTGTTCTCCGGCTGTGCCTCGGTCAGGCCGAGCGAGTTGACCTGCACGCCGTAGCGGAACCGGCGCTGCTTGGGGTTCTCGATGCCGTACCGCTCCAGCGTGATCTTCTCCCAGATGCGGCCGAAGGCGCGCATCTTGCACATCTCCTCGATGAAGCGGACGCCCGCGTTCACGAAGAAGGAGATGCGGGCGACGACCTCTCCGAAGCGGTCCTCGGGCACCTGGCCGGAGTCGCGGACCGAGTCGAGGACCGCGATGGCGGTGGCCATGGCGTACGCGATCTCCTGGACCGGAGTGGCCCCGGCCTCCTGCAGGTGGTAGCTGCAGATGTTGATCGGGTTCCACTTCGGGATGTGGTTGACCGTGTACGCGATCATGTCCGTCGTGAGGCGGAGCGAGGGGCCGGGCGGGAAGACGTGCGTCCCGCGCGACAGGTACTCCTTCACGATGTCGTTCTGGGTGGTGCCCTGGAGCTTGGTGATGTCCGCGCCCTGCTCCTCGGCGGCCACCTGGTAGAGCGCCAGAAGCCACATGGCCGTGGCATTGATGGTCATCGAGGTGTTCATCTGCTCCAGGGGGATGTCCTGGAACAGCCGGCGCATGTCACCGAGGTGCGAGACGGGGACGCCGACCCGGCCGACCTCGCCGCGGGCGAGGATGTGGTCGGGGTCGTACCCGGTCTGCGTCGGCAGGTCGAACGCGACCGAGAGGCCGGTCTGACCCTTGGCGAGGTTGCGCCGGTACAGCTCGTTGGACGCTTCGGCGGTCGAGTGACCGGCGTACGTCCGCATGAGCCACGGCCGGTCCTTCTGGCGCTCAGTCATCTTCGGGACCTCAGACGTTCCGGAAGCGGTTGATGGCGTCGATGTGCTGGGCCCGGAGCTCGGGGTTCTTGACGCCCAGGCCCTCCTGCGGCGCGAGCGCGAGGACGCCGACCTTGCCCTGGTGGAGGTTGCGGTGGACGTCGTAGGCGGCCTGGCCGGTCTCTTCCAGGGTGTACGTCTTGGAGAGGGTGGGGTGGATCTTGCCCTTGGCGATCAGGCGGTTGGCCTCCCACGCCTCGCGGTAGTTGGCGAAGTGCGAGCCGATGATGCGCTTCAGCGACATCCACAGGTAGCGGTTGTCGTACTGGTGCATGTAGCCCGAGGTCGAGGCGCAGGTGGTGATGGTGCCGCCCTTGCGGGTGACGTACACGGAGGCGCCGAAGGTCTCGCGGCCCGGGTGCTCGAAGACGATGTCGATGTCCTCGCCGCCGGTCAGCTCGCGGATCTTGGAGCCGAAGCGCTTCCACTCGCGCGGGTCCTGGGTCTGCTCGTCCTTCCAGAACTTGTAGCCCTCGGCGTTGCGGTCGATGACCGCCTCGGCGCCCATGGACCGGCAGATGGCGGCCTTCTCGGGGGAGGAGACGACGCAGATCGGGTTCGCGCCGCCGGCCAGGGCGAACTGGGTGGCGTAGGAACCGAGTCCGCCGGAGGCGCCCCAGATGAGGACGTTGTCGCCCTGCTTCATGCCGGCGCCGTTGCGGGAGACCAGCTGGCGGTAGGCGGTGGAGTTCACCAGCCCGGGGGCCGCCGCCTCCTCCCAGCTCAGGTGCTCGGGCTTCGGCATCAGCTGGTTGGACTTGACGAGGGCGACCTCGGCGAGGCCGCCGAAGTTGGTCTCGAAGCCCCAGATCCGCTGCTCGGGGTCGAGCATCGTGTCGTTGTGGCCGTCCGAGGACTCCAGCTCGACCGAGAGGCAGTGGGCGACGACCTCGTCGCCGGGGTTCCAGGCGTTGACGCCGGGGCCGGTGCGCAGGACCACGCCCGCGAGGTCGGAACCGATCACGTGGTACGGCAGGTCGTGGCGCTTGGTGAGCTCGGAGAGCCGGCCGTACCGCTCCAGGAAGCCGAAGGTCGAGACCGGCTCGAAGATCGAGGTCCAGACCGAGTTGTAGTTGACGGAGCTCGCCATGACGGCCACCAGGGCCTCGCCCGGGCCGAGCTCGGGGAGCGGGACCTGGTCGAGGTGGAGCGACTTGCGCGGGTCCTTGTCGCGGCTGGCGAGCCCGGCGAACATCTCCGCCTCGTCCTTGTGGACGGTGACGGCCCGGTACGACTCGGGGAGCTTGATGTTCGCGAAGTCGGCGGACGTGGAGTCCGGCGACTGGATCGCGTCCAGGATTTCCTTCACGGGTTGCCTCCGGCGGTGAGCGTCCCGGGGGAGGGACGCCTGGGGGTTACGGCGGAAAGTGCTGCTGCTGTGGAGGTGTGCCGTCGGTTCGGCTCGGTGGTGCGGTGGCGGCGCTGTGTGGTGGAGCGCGGGGTTGCCTGTGACGCAGGCGTCCGGGCGCACTGACCGGGGATCCCGCTGCTCGAAGAGCCGGGGCGGTCGGTGGGGACAGCCGGCGTGCGAGGGGTGATCCCCACGCGTCGGCCGCCCGGACAACATCAACGTATGGCACGCCGTGTCACCTGGCAAGGCACTGCGTGCCAACAATTTCACTCAGATGCCATCTCCCCCTCACGGATGAGCGATGATCGATCGAAATGGCCCGTGAGCTGCGGGAACGCCAGAGGGCCGCCCCCGGAAACCGGGGGCGGCCCTCTGGCGGGAGAGGTCCTCAGGCCTGCTTCAGGGCCTCTTGGATCGTGCGCATGACCTCGTCCAGCGGAGCGTCCGTGCGCGCCACGGCGACCATCACGTCACCCGTCGCGGAAGCGCGGACGGCGGGCTCCGCTCCGGCCGGGGAAGGGGTCTGCGACCCGCTCGGGGCGCTGGGGACGCCCGGTGCGGAAGGGGCGGGGGAGGGGCGCCCCGCCCCTATGCCCGTGCCGAAGGTCTCCCGGACGATGGCGAAGGCGTGGTCGAGCTGCGCCTCCACGTCGCCCTGGCCGCCCGCCCGCAGCCAACGGCGCAGCACGTGGTTGTGCGCGGTGACGACGGCCGAGGCCGCCACCTCGGCGAGCAGCGGATCGTCGTTGCCGTCGTGGTGGTCCCGCTCGTCGAAGTGCCCGAGGAGATAGCGGGTGAAGAGCCGCTCGTAGCGGGCCACCGAGGCGATCTCCCGCTCCCGCAGGGTGGGGACCTCGCGGGTGAGCCGGTAGCGCTCCACGGAGACCGCGGGGGACCCCGCGTACATCTTCATGACTTCCTTGATGCCCCGGCACACCGTGTCGAGCGGGTGCTCGTGCGGCGGCGCGGCGTTCAGCACGGCCTCCGCCCGCACGAGGGTGTCGTCGTGATCGGGGAAGATCGCCTCTTCCTTGGAGCGGAAGTGACGGAAGAAGGTCCGCCGGGCGACCCCGGCCGTGGCCGCGATCTCGTCCACGGTCGTGGCTTCGTACCCCTTGGTCGCGAAGAGCTCCATCGCGGCGGAGGCGAGTTCCCGGCGCATCTTGAGCCGCTGAGCGGCGGCACGAGTGCCCGCCGCGCTCTCCGGAGCGTCGGACGGGGACGTGGCACGGGGTGTCTTCGCGGCCTTGGGCATGGTCCGAACGTACTGCATCGGAGCAGGAGTGTGCCCAGGTGGGGGCGGGGAGGCCCCCGGGGCACCGGTGGTGCCCGGGGGACTCAGCAGACCGCCCCAGCCGGCGTTGCGGGACTCAGCGTCGGGCATATTCGCGGAAGCCGCGCCCCGTCTTGCGCCCCAGGCACCCCGCCGCCACCAGGTGTTCCAGGAGCGGTGCCGGGGCGAGGCCCGGGTCACGGAACTCGCGGTGCAGCACCTGCTCGATCGCGAGCGACACGTCCAGGCCGACCACGTCGAGCAGTTCGAACGGCCCCATCGGGTAGCCGCCGCCGAGCTTCATGGCCGCGTCGATGTCGTCCAGGGTCGCGTAGTGCTCCTGGACCATCTTGACGGCGTTGTTCAGGTACGGGAAGAGCAGCGCGTTCACGATGAAGCCGGCCCGGTCGCCGCAGTCCACCGGGTGCTTGCGGATCTTCGCGGTGACCTCGCGGACGGTGGCGTGGACGTCGTCCCCGGTCAGGACCGTCCGGACGATCTCGACCAGCTTCATGGCCGGCGCCGGGTTGAAGAAGTGCATGCCGATGACGTCCTGCGGGCGCGTGGTGGCACGGGCGCAGGCGATCACCGGCAGCGAGGAGGTCGTGGTGGCCAGCACCGCGCCCGGCTTGCAGATCTTGTCGAGCCGGGCGAACAGTTCCTGCTTGACCTCCAGGTCCTCGGCGACGGCCTCGACGGCCAGGTCCACCTCGGCGAACGCGTCGAGCGACCCCGCAGGAGTGATCAGGGCCAGCGTCTCGTCGCGGGCCTCGCCCGTCATCCGGCCCTTGTCGACCGAGCGGGCCAGGGACTTGGCGATCCGGGCCTTGGCGGTGTCCGCCTTCTCCTGGGAGCGCGCGGCGAGCACGACCGCGTACCCGGCCTTGGCGAAGACCTCGGCGATCCCGGACGCCATGGTGCCCGAGCCGGCGACGCCCACCGAGCGGACCTCGCGGCCCGCTCCGGCCCCGGCCGAGGCGAGCGGGGTCAGCGCGTCGCGCACCACCTCGGCGGAGCCCGGCGCCTCGTACGTGTAGAAGCCGCGGCCCGTCTTGCGGCCCGTCAGTCCGGCCTCGCTGAGCTGCTTGAGGATCGGGGCCGGGGCGTGCAGCCGGTCGTGCGAGGCCGCGTACATGGCCTCCAGGACCGTACGGGCGGTGTCGATGCCGATCAGGTCCAGCAGCGCCAGCGGGCCCATCGGCAGACCGCAGCCCAGCTTCATCGCCGCGTCGATGTCCTCGCGGGAGGCGTACTTGGCCTCGTACATGGCGGCGGCCTGGTTCAGGTAACCGAAGAGCAGCCCGTCGGCGATGAAGCCCGCCCGGTCACCGACCGCCACCGGCTCCTTGCCGAGCTCCTGGGCGAGCCGGGTCACGGCGTCGACGGCCCGCGGGTCGGTCAGCACCGACGAGACCACCTCGACCAGCTTCATGGCCTGCACCGGGGCGAAGAAGTGCAGACCGAGCACCCGCTCGGGGTGCGCCGAGTCGGCGGCGAGTCGGGTCACGGAGAGCGCGTTGGTGCCGGTGGCCAGGATCGCGTCCGGCCGGACGATCCCGTCGAGCGCGCGGAAGACCTCCTGCTTCGCCTCGTAGGACTCGGGCACGACCTCGATCACGAGGTCGGCCTCGGCCGCCGCCTGCAGGTCGGAGAAGGTGCGGAACCGGGCCAGCGTGTCCTGCCGCTCCTCCTCGGTGATCCGCTCGCGGGCCACCGCGCGGGCGGTGGAGGCCTCCAGGGCGGCGACGGCCCGGGTCGCGGCGATGTCGCTGGTGTCGATGCCGATGACCTCGCGGCCGGCCCGGGCGAGGACGTCGGCGATGCCGGTGCCCATCGTGCCGAGACCGACGACGGCGATGGTGGAGAGAGGGGTGTCCATCAGGGGACTCCAGAGGAAGAGTGACGACTGAGGGCAGTGCGCGCACGAAAGGCGCGGGAAGGCACGAGGGCGATGCCCGGAGAAAAGAGGGCCGTGCCCTGAAATGAAGAAGACGGACCCTGTCCCGGAGCCACGTCGAAACTGCCGAACCGACGAGCAAACACAACGGCTGCGTCACCAGGCCGTTGTGAGAAGTGCGGGTGGTGCCCGCTCACCTGAGACTAACCGGCCGGTAACGAGCGCGCCAGTCCCGGGAAGTTGGGAAAGTGTGATCTGGATCGCGGATAGGCTCGGATTCATGGATAACGCCGCGGATCCAGAATTCTGCTCGATGATCGATCGATTGCGGGACGAGATCGAGAAGGGTGTCGGAGAAGTTCCGACGGCATTCGAAGAGCTCGTGGGAACGAGCGATCCGGAAGAACTGCACCGCGCACTCACCGCCGCCGGACAGCCGCTCTGGGCCCGGGAGATCGCCGCCTACTCCCTTGGGGTCGCCGGCGACCCCCGTGCCTTCGAACCCCTGGTCCTGCTGCTCAACCACCGCGACCCGGAGCGCTGCGTCACCGCCGCCCACGCCCTGGTGCGACTCGGTGACCCCCGCACCGCCCGCGCCGCTGCCGCCCTCGCCACCAACGAACTCCGGGTCGCCTACGCCCTGCTGCCGGTCCGGCTGCTCGTCGAACTCCGCGCCCCCGAGTCCGTGCCCGCGCTGATCACCGTCCTGAACAGGCGACTTCCGGTCGCCGACCCCCACTGGCGGGTCGGTCTCGCCTGTGTCGAGGGCCTCGGCTCGCTCGGCGACGCCCGTGCCCGCACCGCCTTGGAGGCCGCACTGCCGCACCCCCGGCTCGGTGTCGCCGCCCGACGTTCACTCGCGCGCCTGGTCCCCGACCGCTGACGGCGCCCGCCCCGTTCGCACGGGTCGGGCGCCGGGGGCGAGGGGTGGGGTCAGCGCACGTGACCGAGGAGGCCGTGGAGGGCCGTGCCGAACGCCTCCGACCGCGAGGAGCCGGCCCGGTCGACCGTGGCCTCCGGCACCACCGCCCGCACCGGGGGCACGGGCTCCGGCTCCGGCAGTGCGGCGCACACCGCGTCCACCTCGGTCGCGCCCCCGCCGCGCGGGACCTCGCCGGTGGCGAGGTAGGCGGCCAGGTGGTCGTCCAGGCAGTCGTTCCCGGCCAGGGTGACCCCGTGGTTCCCGCCGCCCTCCTCGACGACCAGGCTGGAACCGCGCATCAGCCGGTGCAGGGCGACCCCGCCCTCGTACGGCGTCGCCGCGTCGTTCGTCGCCTGGAGGATGAGGACGGGGGGCAGCTGGTCGTTGGTGACGTCCGGCGGGCTCAGGGGGTCGACCGGCCAGAAGGCGCAGGGCGCGTTGTACCAGGCGTTGTTCCAGGTGGAGAACGGTGCCTTCGCGTGCACGTCCCAGTTGTCCTTGCGCCACACGTTCCAGTCGCGGGGCCAGGCCGCGTCCCGGCACAGCACGCTGGTGTACACCGAGTAGCCGTTGTCGGTGGCGGAGTCGGCCTCTCCGTACCGCTCGTAGGCCTCCGTCAGCGGTGCCGGGTCGTCGTCGTTGACGTACGCGGCGAAGGCGGTCGCGAGGCGGGGCCAGTAGCCGTCGTAGTAACCGCCCGGGAGGAAGGTGTCCTCCAGCTCGCCGGGGCCGACCTTCCCGCCGGCCGGCGTCGTGCGCAGCGCGTCGCGCATCCGGTACCAGGCGGCCTCGACGGCCGCCGGGTCGGTGCCCAGGCCGTAGACGGCGTCCTGTCGGGCCACCCAGGCCATGAAGTCCTTGTGGCGGTCGTCGAAGGCGAAGTCCTGCGCGATGTTGTCCTCGTACCAGACGCCGTGCGGATTGACGACGGAGTCGAGTGCCATCCGTCGGACCCGGTCCGGATACAGGCGTGCGTACACGGAGCCGAGGTACGTGCCGTACGAGTAGCCGAGGTAGTTGATCTTCGGGGCGTCGAGCGCGTCGCGGATCGCGTCCAGGTCCCGGGCGGTGCTCACGGTGTCGATGTACGGCAGCACGTCCCCGTACTTGTCGCCGCAGGCCTTCGCGAAGGCCTGCGCCCGTGCGACCGCCGCGCGCTCCGCCGCCGCTCCGGTCGGCACCGAGTCCGCCCGTACGGGGGCGAAGTGGTCGGGTGCGCAGTCCAGGGCGGGTTCGCTCTTTCCGACCCCACGGGGATCGAAGCCGATCACGTCGTACGTGGCCGCCACCTTCGGGGGCAGCGAAGCCGCCACGTAGCCGGCCATGCTCCGGCCGCTCCCGCCGGGCCCGCCCGGGTTCACGAGCAGCGGCCCCTGGAAGGTCTTCGAGGTGTGCGGAACCCGGGTGAGGGCGAGCGTGATCAGCCGCCCGGCCGGGTCGTCGTGGTTGAGCGGCACCTTCAGCGTGCCGCACTGGAGCCGGGGGTAGGTCTTGGTGCCGCAGTCGGTCCAGGTGAGCCGGGGGAGCGGTCGGGGGGTCGGTTCACCTGCGTCGGCGGGGGCGGCGGGCAGGACGGTGACCGTCCCGGCGACCAGCGCTCCTGCGGCGATCAGCATTCCTGCGCGTGGGGTCATGGGGCCTTTGTGTCCCGAACCGGGGCGGAGGGGACCCGTTTCGGCGAGAGTTGACCCGAACGGAGGGGGAGTCGACGGCGTGTCAGATGCTCCGATCCGATGATCGGCGGAATGGAGGGAGAGGGCGTCGGGGCGGGCCGAGCCGTTCGGCTGCGGCCGCGCGGGAAGGGGGTTCGGGCAGGGAGATCCGGTGTGCGTCGCTCCGTCGACCGGGTCCGATGCCGAACTCGGCCGCGAGGTCGTGCACCTGACGCGTGATCCGGCGCTGGTACCGGATCGGCGCGTACGCCCCCTCGGCGTACATCTGCTCGTACTGCGGCACCAGGTCCGGATGGTGGTTCCGCAGCCAGGCCGTGAACCACTCGCGGGCACCCGGCCGAAGGTGCAGCACGAGCGGGGTGACCGAGCTCGCCCCGGCCTCGGCGATCGCGCGGACCGTCGCCCGCAGCTGCTCCGGCCGGTCGCCGAGGAAGGGCACCACGGGAGCCATCAGGACCCCGCAGGCGATCCCGTGTTCGCCGAGGGCGCGGACGACGTCGAGGCGCAGCTGCGGCGAGGGGGCGCCCGGTTCGACCGTCCGCCAGAGGTCCCGGTCGGTGAATCCGATCGACACGGAGATGCCGACCTCGGTGACCCGAGAGGCCTGGACCAAAAGCTCAAGGTCGCGCAGGACCAGCGTGCCCTTCGTGAGGATCGAGAACGGATTGGCCCGGTCGCGCAGGGCGGTGAGGATGCCGGGCATCAGCCGGTACCGTTCCTCGGCCCGCTGGTAGCAGTCGACGTTGGTGCCCACGGCGATGTGTGCGCCCTCCCAGCGGGCGGAGGCGAGCTGGCGGGCGAGCACCTCCGGGGCGTTGGTCTTGACGAGGATCTGGGAATCGAAGCCGCGTCCGGTGTCGAGGTCCATGCGGCCGTGTGTCCCGCGCGCGAAGCAGTACACGCAGGCGTGCGTGCAGCCCTGGTACGGGTTCGCCGTCCATTCGAACGGCATGCGGGAAGCGCCCGGCACCCGGCTGAGGATCGAGCGGGCCCGGACCTCGTGGAAGGTGATCCCCCGGAACTCCTGGGCGTCGAAGGTACGGGTGGTGACCGCTTCCGCGGCGAACGGGGCCACGTCGGCGGGGATGGGGGCGTCGCCCAGGTGGTCCCGGTGCATGGACGCCCTCCTCGTGGTTCGCCTCTGCCCGTCATGCAGAATAGAACATCTGTTCCATTGATCGCTGCAACCCGGATTTCGCCCCCCGGGGCGCACGTGGTTCGCTTGGGCCACACCCCGAGGAACCACAAGCTGGAGGAAGTCAATGGCGCAGGTCGAGGCCACCACGGAACGGATCATCGCCGCGGACGCGGAGACGGTGTTCGACGCGCTGGCCGACTACAGCGGCACGCGCGCGAAGGTGCTCCCCGAGCACTTCAGCGAGTACGAGGTCCGCGAGGGCGGTGACGGCGAGGGCACGCTCGTCCACTGGAAGCTCCAGGCCACCAGCAAGCGCGTCCGCGACTGCCTCCTGGAGGTCACTGAGCCCACCGACGGGCAGCTCGTCGAGAAGGACCGCAACTCCTCCATGGTCACCACCTGGACCGTGACCCCCGCCGGCGAGGGCAAGTCCCGGGCCGTCGTCACCACCGTGTGGAACGGGGCCGGCGGCATCGGGGGCTTCTTCGAGAAGACCTTCGCGCCCAAGGGGCTGGGGCGCATCTACGACGCCCTCCTCGCCAAGCTGGCGGACGAGGTCGAGAAGTAACGCCCGGAGCGTTCACCGATTCGAGTGGATCGCCCGCGCCCCCGTACCGGATTTCCCGGGCACCGGAGTTCCTGGCTACCGGAGTTCCTGCGTACCGGGGGTACGGCCCTTTCGCGGACGGGCTGAGGGGCGACCCGAGCGCGCTGCCCCGTCGGGCCGTTCGGCAACTGCTGCACAACCGGCCCCCTGCCGCCCGACTTGCTCCCCCTTCGTGTGCAAGGCGGAGGCCGGCGCGGCCGGCGCGGCGGGGCGGTACGCGGATGCGATCGCGAGCCCGGAGCGCGCCGAGGGGGCGTGGAGGCCCCGGCCCGGCCGCCAGGGCCGACGCCGGGCGACCTCAAGAGGAGGCGTTCGTGGCCTTCCGCAGCGCGCTGATGCAGCTGCCGATCGCTTCCCGGAGGGCTTCGAGGCGCTGGAGCATGTCGTCCTCGTAGGTGTCCTCTTCCAGCACCTCGTCCAAGGTCAGTTCCTCGAACACCTTCGTCGCCTTCTGCAGGCTGTTGTAGAACCTGGTCCGCCGCTCCTGGACGCGCAGTGCCGGGTCTTCTTCGACCGCCTTGGCCACCAGCTCCTTCACCGCGTCGTAGGCCTCGCCGGCCCACTCGCCCGTCTCCTCCGAGTCGTCCAGTTCGTCGAGGAGGGACAGGTGTCGCTCGGCCTCGGCCCGCAGCTCGGCCGGCGCCGCCACGGTGTGCCCGGCGGGCGTCTTGATCTGGCCGTTCTCCACGATCTGCCGGACGTACCCGATGCGGTCGGCGGCCCTGGCCTCGCTCGCCACCGCCTTCTTCAGGCCGTCGGTGCGGGCGAAGGCCCGGGCCATCTCGGTCTGGAGGGACGGATCCTCCTTCATCCGGTCGAGCAGTGCCCCGCGGGCGGCCTCCGCCGTGCCGGGGTCGGCGAGGATCGCCGCCCGCAGCGCCGTCGGGTTCTCCGCGACCTCCAGGGCCTTCGTCGGTCGGATGCCCTCCGCTTCTGCGGCGGCGCTGATCGCCCGGCCGCGTACGGAAGCCGCACCGTTGCGGGAGGCGTAGTAGGAGAGCCAGACGTCCGCGTCGGGCAGTTCGACCTCCTCGCCCGGGAGCAGTACTTCGAACTGCGGGACGAGACCGTCGTCGGCCGCCGCGTCCCAGGCCCGGTAGTACCGCATCACCCGCTCCGGGGAGCAGCCGGCGAGCTCGGCGAAGGCCTTCGCCGAGACCTTCGTCCGGGCCGTCCCCTCGGCGGGCTGTCCGCCGGGCCGGACGCTCCGGGCCACCTTCAGCGCGAAGCTCCAGCCGCCGGTGCGCGCGTACGTGCCGAAGTCCCGGGCGTCACGGACGACGACGGGGTCGTGTTCCGGACCGGGGTCGCCCGTGCCCTCGGTCCGGTCCGCGTTCCCCGGGACGCCGGGCTCGCTCGGGGGCGCGGAAGCCCCCGGTGCCCCCTCGGACCCGGGTGCCGCCGGCACCCAGAACTCCGGCTCCTCCGTCATCACGGGCCCGGCGTGCCCGGGGCCGGTGACCGGAGGGGCCTCGGCGGGGATGGGTGAGGAAGGGGGGAAGGCGGTGGTCACCGAGGGCTCTCCGGATGCTGGGGTACGACGACTGCGGCCGACAGCCTATACGCACCTCTTGGGGAATTTTCGCCCGATTCGAAGATCGGCGGGCCCGGGCATCCGGAACCAGCAGGGCGATCCGTACCGCCGTCCGGAGGGCATCGGCGGTCCATGCCAACGACGGTTATCCACAGGGCTGGTAGGGCGACTCGACGGCGCGTACGGTGCCAAGCATGAAGATCCTCATCAGCGCCGACATGGAGGGCGCCACTGGTGTGACCTGGCCCGCCGACGTGCTGCCCGGCACGCCCCAGTGGGAGCGGTGTCGCGCGATGTTCACGTCCGACGTGAACGCCGCGGTGCTCGGCTTCCTCGACGGTGGCGCCGACGAGGTCCTCATCAACGAGGCGCACTGGTCCATGCGGAACCTGCTCCTGGAGCAGCTCGACGAGCGCGCCCAGATGCTCACCGGGCGGCACAAGTCCCTCTCGATGGTCGAGGGCGTGCAGCACGGGGACGTCGACGGCATCGCGTTCGTCGGCTACCACACCGGCGCCGGGACCGAGGGCGTCCTCGCACACACGTACCTCGCCAACTCCATCACCGGGGTCTGGCTCGACGGCGAGCGGGCGAGCGAGGGGCTCCTCAACGCCCGTGTGGTCGCCGAGTACGGCGTGCCCGTGGTGCTCGTCACCGGGGACGACCTCACCTGCGAGGACGCCCTCGGCTATGCACCGGAGGCGCTGAAGGTCGCGGTCAAGGACCACGTCTCGCGGTACGCCGCGGTCTGTCGCACCCCGGCGAGAACGGCCGCGGACATCCGTGCCGCGGCGAAGACCGCCACCGCGCTCGCGGTACGGCACGAGCCGGTCAGGGGCGGTCCGTTCACCGTGGAGCTGGAGTTCGACGCCGAGCACCTGGGTGCCGCCGCCACGGTGGTTCCCGGCGTGGCGCGGAGCGGTGAACGTCGCGTCGCGTACGACAGCGGGACGATGTACGAGGCAATCCGCACGTTCAAGGCGGTCACGACCATCGTCTCGGCCGCGGTGGAGGAACAGTATGGTTGAGGAGGTCCGGGAACCGGACGCGACGGCGCTCGACGAGGTGGTCACCTTCACCTCCGAGCTGATCCGCATCGACACCACCAACCGGGGCGGTGGTGACTGCCGGGAACGACCGGCGGCCGAGTACGTGGCCGAACGCCTCGCCGGCGCCGGCATCGAGCCCCTGCTCCTGGAGCGGACTCCGGGCCGCACCAACGTCGTGGCGCGCATTCCCGGCACCGACCCCTCGGCCGAAGCGCTCCTGGTCCACGGCCACCTGGACGTGGTGCCCGCCGATCCTGCCGAGTGGACGGTGCCGCCCTTCTCCGGCGAGGTCCGTGACGGGGTCGTGTGGGGGCGCGGCGCCGTCGACATGAAGAACATGGACGCGATGGTCCTGGCGGTGGTCCGCTCCTGGGCCCGGCAGGGCATCCGCCCGCGCCGCGACATCGTCCTCGCCTACACCGCCGACGAGGAAGCCAGTGCCGAGGACGGTTCCGGCTTCCTCGCCGACCGGCACCCGGCCCTCTTCGAAGGGTGCACGGAGGGCATCAGCGAGTCGGGGGCGTTCAGCTTCCACCCACAGGCCGGCACCACGCTCTACCCGATCGCGGCGGGCGAGCGGGGCACCGCCTGGCTCACCCTCACCGCCCACGGCCGGGCCGGCCACGGCTCCAAGGCGAACACGTCCAACGCCGTCACCCGCCTGGCCGCCGCCGTCGCCCGGATCGGCGCACACACCTGGCCGGTCCGCCTCACCACCACGGTCCGCGCCTCCCTCACCGAACTCGCCGCCCTGTACGGCATCGACGTCGACACGAGCGCCCCCGACCTCGACGTCGACTTCCTCCTCGACCGGCTGGGGCCCGCCGCCGCGCTCGTCGAGTCGACCGTCCGCAACAGCGCCAACCCGACGATGCTGAAGGCCGGTTACAAGGTGAACGTCATTCCGGGACAAGCCGTCGCCCATGTCGACGGACGTGTGGTGCCGGGCGGCGAGGAGGAGTTCGCCACCACCATGGACCTGCTCACCGGACCCGACGTGGAATGGGAGTTCCACCACCGAGAGGTGCCCCTCGAGGCACCGGTCGACTCGCCGACCTTCGCGAAGCTCAGGGCTGCCGTCGAGCGCTTCGACCCCACGGGGCACGTCGTGCCGTTCACCATGTCCGGCGGCACCGACGCCAAGCAGTTCTCCCGGCTCGGCATCACCGGTTACGGCTTCTCGCCGCTGAGGCTTCCTCCCGACCTCGACTACGGGGCGCTCTTCCACGGCGTCGACGAGCGGGTCCCCGTCGATGCCCTGCACTTCGGCGTCCGGGTCCTCGACCACTACCTGAAGTCCGCCTAGACCCATGACAGGGGGAGTCCACATGACCATGACCTCGGGCGCGTACGGCAGTTGGCCGTCACCCGTCGATGCCGAGCTCGTTGCCGCCCACGACGGGCGTCCCGAGTACCTCGGTGCCGTCGGCGACGAGCTGTGGTGGACCGCCCCCCGCTCCGCCGAAGGCGGCCGGCGCGCCCTCCTCCGGCGGCGTGCCGACGGAACCGAGGAGAGCGTCCTCGCCGCCCCCTGGAACGTCCGCAGCCGGGTGATCGAGTACGGCGGGCAGCCCTGGGCCGCGGTCACCCGTCCCACGGGCGGGCCGCTCGTGGTGTTCAGCCACTTCCCCGACCAGCGGCTCTACGCGTACGAACCCGATGCCGTTCCCTGCGCCGGGCCGCGTCCGCTCACCCCGGTCTCCGCGGTCGGCGGCGGATCGCGCTGGGTGGACCCGGTGATCAGCCCGGACCGGGACGAGGTGTGGTGCGTCCTGGAGGAGTTCACCGGTCCCGCCCCGACCGACGTGCGTCGGGTCCTCGCCGCGGTGCCGCTCGACGGGTCGGCGGCCGGGGACCGCGGTGCCGTCCGTGAACTCTCGGACGGACGCCACCGGTTCGTGACGGGCCCCCGGCCCTCACCGGACGGGCGACGAGCGGCCTGGATCGCTTGGGACCACCCCCGCATGCCCTGGGACGGCACCGAGGTGCAGCTCGCCGAAGTGACCTCCGACGGCACCTTCCGCGGAGCCCGCACCGTCGTCGGCGGACCCACCGAGTCGATCGCTCAGGTCGACTGGGACGCCGCCGGTCGGTTGCTGTTCGTCAGCGACCGCACCGGATGGTGGAACCTCTACCGCGCAGACCTCGATGACGAGGGCAGCTCCGCCGAACCACAAGCGCTCTGCCCCCGCGCCGAGGAGTTCGGGGGACCGCTCTGGAAGATCGGCCTCCGCTGGTTCGCGCCCCTGGAGAACGGTTTGATCGCCGTCGTGCACGGCCGGGGGAGCACTCGTCTGGGCATCCTCGACCCGGAGCGCCGCGCCCTCGTGGACGCCCCCGGTTCCAAGACCGAATGGGCGGCCACCCTCGCGGTACACGGCACCCGCGTGGTCGGCGTCGCCGCCGGACCGCAGAGTTCCTATGAACTCGTCGAACTCGACACCCGCACCGGTCGCAGCCGCGTGGTCGGCGCCGTGCACACCGATGCGGTCGACCCCGCGTACCTCCCGGAGCCCAGGATCCGGACCTTCACCGGGCCCGACGGCCGGGAGGTCCACGCACAGCTGTACCCGCCCCGGCACCCGGAGCGCACCGGGCCCCGGGGAGAGCTGCCTCCGTACGTCATCTGGGCGCACGGAGGTCCCACCGGCCGCGCCCCGCTCGTTCTCGACCTGGAGATCGCGTACTTCACCTCCCGGGGCATCGGCGTCGCCGAGGTCAACTACGGCGGCTCGACCGGATACGGCCGGGAGTACCGGGAGCGCCTGTGCGGACAGTGGGGGGTCGTCGACGTCGAGGACTGTGCGGCCGTCGCGGCGACGCTCGCGGCCGAAGGCACCGCCGACCCCGCACGCATCGCGGTGCGCGGTGGCAGCGCGGGCGGTTGGACGGCCGCCTCCTCCCTCACCCGCACCGACGCGTACGCCTGCGGCACGATCATCTACCCCATCCTGGACCTGCGGGGCTGGGCCACCGACGAGACCCACGACTTCGAGTCCCAGTACCTCCACGGACTGGTCGGACCGCTCGACCAGGTGCCCGCCCGTTACAAGGAACGTTCTCCGATCGAGCACGTCGACCGCATCACGGCCCCGTTCCTGTTGCTCCAAGGCCTCGACGACGTCATCTGCCCACCCGCACAGGCGGAGCGCTTCCTCGCCCGGACCGCCGGCACGGGCGTCCCGCACGCCTACATCGCCTTCGAGGGGGAGGGGCACGGATTCCGCCGGGCCGACACGATGACCCGGTGCCTGGAGGCGGAGCTCGCGCTGTACACCAGGGCCTTCGGCATCGTGCGCGCCGACACCGTCGACCTGGAGTACCGCACGTGACCCGGACGGAGCCCCTGGCCCGGGCCGAGCGGCTCAGCCCCGGGGCACGGGTCGCGGTCGTCGCTCCCAGCGGGCCCGTGTCCGAGGAGCGCCTCACGGCCGGACTCGACGTCCTGCGCGGGTGGGACCTGGAGCCGGTCGTCGCCCCGCACGTCCTGGCGGCACATCCCGCACTCGGCCACCTCGCGGGGGCCGACCGGTTGCGCGCCCGCGACCTGACCGAGGCCTGGTGCGACCCCTCGATCTCCGCCGTGTTCTGCGCCCGCGGCGGATTCGGGGCCCAGCGGATGGTGGACCTGGTGGACTGGGCGGCGGTGCGGACGACCGGGCCCAAAGCCTTCGTCGGCTACAGCGACGCGACCGTCCTGCACGAGGCCTTCGCCCTCCGTGCGGGCTTCTCCACTCTGCACGGACCGATGGTCGCCGCTGCCGGGTTCCCGTCGGACGCGCGGGCCCAGGAGTCGTTGCGGGCCACCCTCTTCGAGCCCGATGCGGTCCGGACGCTCGGCCTGGAGACGGCACGGGCCCTGGTGCCGGGCCGCGCCCGGGGGGTGACGCTCGGCGGCTGCACCAGCCTCCTCGCCTCTGACCTCGCCACCCCGCACGGGCGGCGCTCGGCACGGGGCGGGCTGTTGCTCCTCGAGGACGTGGGGGAGGAGCCGTACCGCCTCGACCGCATCCTCACCCAGTTGCTGCGCTCCGGATGGTTCGACGGGGTGGCGGGCATCGCCCTCGGTTCCTGGGCGGAGTGCGGCCCCTACGAGGAGGTGAGGGCGGTGCTCGTCGACCGCCTCGGCGACCTGGGGGTGCCGGTCGTGGAGGAGTTCGGCTTCGGACACGGCACGGCCGCGCTCACCGTGCCGCTCGGCGTGCCCGCCGCACTCGACGCGAGCACGGGCAGGCTCACCCTGGAGGTGCCTGGCCTGCGCTGACGGACCGGGTGACACCGGGCGGGCGACACCGACCGGGACGCGCCCCGCCCGGCCCGTGCCACCCGGTCCGCGCGACCGGGCCAGGGCGTCCGGTCCGGGGCCTACAGCGCCGCGTAGCCCGGGCGGACAACCTCCTCGACGAGCCGCTGCCGCTCGGGCAGAGGCAGGAAGGCGGCCTCCAGGGCGGCGACGGTGAACTCTTCGAAGACCTCCGGGCCGTACCCGAAGGCGTCCACCATGTGCTGGAACTCCTCGCTCATGGTGGTGCCGGACACCAGCCGGTTGTCCGTGTTGAGGGTGATCCGGAAGCCGAGCCGGCGCAGTTCGTCGATCGGGTGCGAGGCGTAGTCCTTCGCGGCGCCCGTCTGCAGGTTCGAGGTCGGGCAGACCTCCAGCGCGATGCGGTTGTCCCGGACGTACGAGGCGAGCCGGCCCAGCGTGCCGTCCTCGGCGATGTCGTCCGTGATCCGCACGCCGTGGCCGATCCGCTCGGTGCCGCAGACCTGCACGGCCTCGTGGATCGACTCCGCGCCGACGGCCTCGCCGGCGTGGATCGTGAAGTGGCAGTTCTCCTGCTTGAGGTGCTGGAAGGCGGCGAGGTGACGGGCCGGCGGGTTGCCTATCTCGCCTCCCGCGATGTCGAAGCCGGCCACGCCGTTGTCCCGGTGGGCAACGGTGAGCCGCGCGATCTCCAGGGAGCGGTCGGTGTGGCGCATGCCGGTGAGCAGGGTGCGCACGGTGATGTGACCGCCGGCGCGACGCTCTCCCTCGCGGAAGCCCTCGTTGACCGCGTCGACGACCTCGTCGAGGGTCAGCCCGCCCTCCAGGTGCTGCTCGGGGGCGTAGCGGATCTCGGCGTAGACGACGCCGTCCGCTGCGAGGTCCTCGGCGCACTCGGCCGCGATGCGCATCAGCGCCTCGCGGGTCTGCATGACCGCGCAGGTGTGGGCGAAGGTCTCCAGGTACCGCTCCAGCGAGCCGGAGTCGGCGGCGTCCCTGAACCAGACCGCGAGCTCGGCCGGGTCCTCGGTCGGCAGCGCGGTGTAGCCGCACTCCCGTGCCAGCTCGACGATGGTCGCGGGGCGCAGCCCGCCGTCGAGGTGATCGTGGAGGACGGCCTTGGGGGCCCGGCGGATCCAGTCGGAGACGGAGGTGGCGGCCGGCGTGGCGAGGTTGTCAGACAAGTGCATGGCGGGGAAGTGTACGCCACGGCAGCGCGGGCCGCTGTGACGGCTCCAACAGGGCGCCGGGCGGGGTATCCGTCCCGCGGGACCGCCAGTCCGGTGGGCCACCGGAACGCGGGGCGGCCAGACCGGTGAACCGCCATACCGGCGGGCCGGGCGGCCGGGCCGGTGGACGAGGCGCGCGCCCCGGTGCTCAGTGCGACTGGAGGACCGGCAGCGCCGGAGTGCCGGTGGGCAGCATGTGCTTCGCGGCCAGTACCGGGACCTCCCCGACGCGCACGACCTGGGTGGCCAGGACGGCGGGGGTGTCCGCGGGGCGGCCCAGTTGTTCCCCGCGCCGGCGGCCGAGCAGCGTCGCCGTGATGCCGCTGTGTGCGCTCAGGGCCGTTTCGCGGGAAGCGCCGACCAGGACCGCGAGCATCGAGACCGCGCTGCCGGAGTCCCGCTCCGTCCGTGCCTCCGCCTCCCGCAGCGCCCGGGCGAACTCCGGGTGCGCCCGCTGGAGCAGTGCGTCCGGTGCCGCCCACTCGTGGCTCAGCGCGGCCACCGCTCCTTCTCCGGTCAGTACGGACTCCCAGAACCTCAGCTCGGCGCGGGCGGGGGCGAGGAGGTGCTGGGTGGTGAAGTCGGTCGGCTCCTCGACGGTCCTGAGGAGCGCCCGGACCCGCAGTGGGGTGCCCGTGCCGATCAGGGCCTCCAAGGGCTGGACCTGCTCGAAGCCCCGCCGCGGGGGGCGGTCGTTCACGGTCCTGCCCACCCCGCGCCGCACCGTGAGTAGGCCGTCCTCCTGCAGCAGCAGCAGTGCCTCGCGCAGGGCCGGTCGGCTGACGCCGAGTTCGGCGGCGAGCTTCGGTTCGGAGGGGAGCGTGGAACCCGGTGGGTACGTGCCGTCGTGGACGGCGTCCGCGATCCGCTCGTAGAGCGCCACGACCGGCCGTCGTCGCTGCCCGCTGACCGCCACGGCCCCTCCTCGTCTCGTTCCCGGGCTCCCGCCCGGGGCTTCTCCGGAGTCTCGCCCCGACTCCGTTCCGTCGGTGTTCGCACCACGGTATCGAGCTATGTTGTCTGACAAGTCACCCGTACGGCTCTCCTCACCGTCACGGTGAGGGCCCACCCGTCCCATTCTGGTCCCACGGCTGCGACCGACGGCACCACCGAGGAGAGGGGTCGGGCATGAGTCCCAAGGAGAAGCCGCGGGCATCGGACGGGGGTACGTCCCGGTTCGGCGGGGCCTTCACCCCCGGACGGATCGCCATGCTGGTGGTCGCGATCATCACCCTGGTCTTCATCTTCGAGAACACCCGGGAGGTCAAGATCCGGCTGCTGATCCCCGAAGTGACCCTGCCGCTCTACGTGGCGCTGCTCGCGACCGCCCTCCTCGGCGCCGCCTGTGGCTACTACTTCGCCGCTCGGAGGCGGAAGTGAGGCGGGGCGCCGTCGTGGGCGTCGGTGCGCTCCTGGCGCTCGCGGCCGTTGCCGCCACCTCTACGGAGGAGCCCGCTGCGCCCGATGACGGGAGCGGGACCCGACCGATGCCGGACTTCCTCGACCGGGGGCTGTGGCGGGTCCTCACCGGCCTGGACCGGCGGACCCGGCTTGACGTCCACGACGTGAGCGGGCGTGACCGGCGGGTGCTCTGGCCGCCGCGCTGGCAGGTCTGCACGCAGTACCCGGAGCCGGGGACGGCCCTCGACCGGCGCACCACCGTCATGATCGGCGTCGTGCGCCGGGGCGAGAGCTGCCCGCCCAGGGTCCGCACGGCCCGCCGTTGAGGGAGGGCCGCGGCGACGGAGGGCGGCGACGCGGAACGGGGAGGGGCGGCGGCTCCTACGGCACCCGGGGCCGGGGCCGGGGCCGGGGCGCGGGCGCGCCGCGCTTTCGCGGGTCCGTCGTGCGCGGTTCGGAGCCGTCCGTCGAGCCGTGCCGTCGTGGCCCGTACGGGGCGGTGCCGCCGCACGCCCGGCGAACGGAAGGCCCGGGCGGACCGGTCAGTGCTTGTAGTTGATCTTCATGGTGTCGAGGTCCGTCACGGTCGATCGCAGCCCCTTGTGGCCGTGGCCCAATTCCTTGAGCGCCGTTTCCACCCGGTCTTCCGCGATCGCCCCCGCCATCTCGTCACCGTCCTCGGCGTCCGAGACGACGACCAGCCGGTACGAGAAGTGCTTCAACGTCCGGTCGTAGGCGAGCGAGCCCTCTTCCGTGAACTGCATCGCGGTCAGTCCGTGCGCGTCCACTTCGGCGAGCAGCCGGGACCGGCTCTCCTCCGACAGGCCGTCGAACGTGCCGCGCACGATGACCCGGTAGGTGTGCTGCGTGCCCATGCTTCGTACTCCCCGTGCTGTCGTTCCCGGCCGCCAGGGCGACGGGCCGGCCCTCCACCCTACGGCGGTGGGCACCGCCGCCGTAGGGAATATCCGGGCGCCCCCGGCTGCCCCGTCTCGTCCTGCCCGCCCCGCCCCGCCCCGCCCCGCCCCGCCCCGTCTCGTCCGGCCCGCCCGCCCGGGCCGGACCGGCGGTGCTGCGCGGGCCCGACCGGGAGGCCGGGCGGCCCCGTGGTGATGCGGCTCAGGGCACCCGGCAGAGGATCTCGCCGTGCGGGACCATGAACCAGGCGTCGTCCTGACGGCCCCACTCCCGCCAGGCCTCCGCGAGCGAGGCCAACTCGGCTGCCGTCGCGTGCCCCCCGGAGACGGCCTGGGCGGCGTAGTCGGAGGAGGTGGTCCGGTCCGCCCACAGGCCGCTCCACCACTCCCGCTCCTCGGGGGTGGCGAAGCACCAGGCGGCGGCCGTGGTCGTGATGTCGTCGAAGCCGGCCCGCCGGGCCCAGGAGAGCAGTCGCCGTCCCGCGTCCGGTTCGCCGCCGTTGGCGCCGGCCACCCGGTGGTACAAGTCCAACCACTCGTCCAACGAGGGGTGCTCGGGGAACCAGGCGAAGGCCCCGTAGTCGCTGTCGCGGGCCGCCACGATCCCGCCGGGCCTGCACACCCGTCGCATCTCGCGGAGCGCCCGGACCGGATCGCCGACGTGTTGCAGCACCTGGTGGGCGTGGACGACGTCGAAGGAGTCGTCGGGGAAATCCAGGGAATGGACGTCCGCCACGGCGAACTCGATGTTCTCCGCGCCGCGTTCGGTGGCCACCGCGCGGGCCTGCTCCAGCACCCCCGTGGCCGCGTCGACGGCGGTCACCCGACCGGGCGCGACCAGCGCGGCCAGGTCCGCCGTGATGGTTCCCGGCCCGCAGCCCACGTCCAGCAGGTCCATGCCGGGACGCAGCGAGGGCAGGAGGTAGGCGGCGGAATTGCTTGCGGTCCGCCAGCGGTGCGAACGCAGCACCGACTCGTGATGGCCGTGGGTGTAGAGGGCGGTCCGGTGGGGCGCGGACGGTTCGGAGGCGTGCGTCATGGAAGCAACTCCCTTGAATCGGTGCGTTCTTCCAGGGTACGCACGTTGACTGCATGTTGAGACGAGCGTCTTGCCATGTGGTCACTGGGTGAGGGGGGGCTGGTATCGGTAGCGCAACTCGTCCAGCAGCCTGCCGCCCGTCTCCTCCTGCGCCACCATCCCGTCCGGTCGCGCCCCGGGCGTTGCCCGCCAGTACCCATGGCGCCGCGGTCCGGAGCAACCCCGGGCCGGCGTCGGCGCGTCGTCGTTCTCGTAGGCATCCTCGAAGGCGCCTTTGCGGGCCGTCCCCCGAGGGGGTGAGCCCCCGACGGGGCCCTCACCCGGACGGCCCTGGTCGAGCCGAGCGGAGCCGTCGCCGGTCCTCCGTCGCGCTCCCCGGCGCGGGGCTCCGTCGCTGCTCAGCGCGCCCCGTGCCGGGGCGCGGAAGCCGGGTCCGCTCGACCGCCTCACCCGGTCGCCGTCGCCTGGAAGCGCGGAAAGGGGCGAAACTTCGTATAAAGGGCACGGGGGTGTCCGTCCGGCGCCCCCCTGCGCTCAGGAGGTACGGGTCATGCGGCAGACGGCTCAAGAAGGCCGCGGTCCCGTGCGCTACGGACCTCCCGCACCCGACACCGGCCTCCCCGTACTGCCCGGACTCGCCGGCCTCCTCGCCGCCGCCGCGGAACGGTCCGCCCCCGAGCCGCCCGGCGGCGGCCCCGTCCTCCGCGAGTCCGCGGCCGGCTACTGGTGGCGTCGCGGCCTGCGCACCCACCCCGAGGACGTGGTCGCCGCCCCCGGTGCTCCCGCCCTGCTCCTCGCCCTGCTCGCCGCCCACGGCGGTGACCTCCTCCTGCCCCGTCCCTGCCCCGCCTGGTGGACCCCCCAGGCCCGCCTCCTCGGGCGTCCGGCGTACCACGTGCCCACCCCCGCCGAAGCCGGCGGCGTACCCGACCCCTACGCCCTCCTGGAGACCGTGCGGCGCGTCCGGGCCGAGGGCGGCGACCCCCGAGTGCTGCTGCTCTCCATCGCCGACGACCCCACCGCCACCGTCGCCCCGCCCGAACTCGTCCGCGAGGCCTGCGAGGCGGCCGTTTCCGAAGGCCTCCACGTCGTCAGCGACGAGACCTGGCGCGACACCCTCCACCATCCGCACGACACCGTGCTGCTCAGTCCCGCGGAGATGCGCCCCGCCGAGGTCACCGTCCTCGCCGACCTCGGCGGTGCCCTCACCCCTGCCGCCTGGCCCTGCGCCGTGGCGCGCTTCCCGCCCACCGACCCGTCCCGCGCCGACCGCTGGACCGACCCCAGGGCCCGTGTCCTCGACGTGCTCACCGCCCTCGGCGCCGTCGTCCCCGGCCCCGTGGCCCCCGCGGTGGCCCACGCGCTCGACGAACCCGAGGAGGTCACCGTGCGGGCCCGGCGTGCCGCCGCCACCCACGGGCGCCTCGCCGGTGCCGCCCACCGGGCCGTCCTGGCCGCCGGAGCCCTCGCCCGACCCCCACAGGCCGGTCGCCACCTCTACGCCGACCTCGGCCCGCTGCGCACCGGTCTCGCGGCCCGCGGCGTCACCGACTCCCTGGAACTGGAGGGGTACCTCGGCGAACGGCTCGGTGCCCCGGCAACCGGCGGTTACCGGTTCGGCGACGAACTGGGCGCGCTGCGCGTCAGGTTCGGCACCGGCATGTTCCTGGGTGCCACCGGCGAGGAGCGGGCCCAGACCCTCGCGGCGCGGGACCCCGTGGAACTCCCCCATGTGGCGCGCGCATTGGAGGCCTTCGGGGCGGCCCTGGAGGAACTCCGATGACCGTGGAGGCCGGGGCCCACCGGCCCGGTGGGCACGGCCGCGGCCGGGCGCCGATGACCCACCACCGTCCCGGGCAGCACCGAGCACGACACGAGCGGAACGGAGTCCGCAGATGACCGAACGGACCGCGCCCCCCGCCCGGACCGGGCAGCCCCCGCACCACCCCGATCGGGCGGCTCCCGCCCTCCAGCCCGTCGGTCGGCTCCGGAGGGACTGGCCCAGGAGCTTCGCCGACCGGCTGACCGCACCGCTCCCCGGGGTTCGGGCCCTCGCCCGCCTCGCCCGCGAGGGAGCCGTCCGCCCTCGCCCCGAGGGACTCCGCGACATCCCCCTGCTGCCCTTCGAACCCGGACCGCTGCCGCCCGCCGGGCCCGACACCCTCGCCGTCACCTGGGTGGGACACGCCAGCTGGGTCATCCGGATCGGTGGTCTCACCGTCCTCACCGATCCGGTCTGGTCCCGCCGCATCTTCGGTACGCCCGCCCGACTGACCCCCGTCGGAGTCCGCTGGGAGGACCTGCCGCCCGTGGACGCCGTCGTCATCAGCCACAACCACTTCGACCACCTCGACGGCCCCACCGTGAAGCGGCTGCCCCGGCACACCCCGGTCTTCGTGCCGGCCGGACTCGGTCGTTGGTTCACCCGCCGCCGGTTCGACCGCGTGACCGAGCTCGACTGGTGGGAGGCCGCCGAACTCGACGGGGTGCGCTTCGACTTCGTGCCCGCACACCACTGGTCCAAGCGCACCCTCCTGGACACCTGTCGCTCCCTGTGGGGCGGTTGGGTGTTGTCCGACCGGTCCGGACGGCGGATCCACTTCGCCGGGGACACCGGGTACGGCCACTGGTTCGCCGAGATCGGCCGCCGCCACCCGGGCATCGACCTGGCGCTGCTCCCCATCGGCGCCTACGACCCGCGGTGGTGGCTCAGCGACGTCCACACCGACCCCGAGGAAGCGGTCCGCGCCCACCGGGACCTGGGCGCACGACGGATGGCGCCCATGCACTGGGCCACCTTCGTCCTCTCCTCCGAGCCGGTCCTCGAACCCCTCACCCGGGTCAGGACCGCCTGGGAGGAGGCGGGGCTTGCCCGCGAGGACCTGTGGGACCTGCCGGTCGGCGGCTCACGGGTGCTCGTGCCCTGACGCCGCCCCGCGCGGCGTGCCGTGGACCCGCCGCCACAGCGCGGGCGCCGCGCTGATCAGGACCGTCAGCCCCACCGCCGCGACGACCCCCTGCCAGGGCTCCGGGAAGAGCGAACCGCCCAGGATCCCGATCAGCTGGTACGTCGCCGCCCACGCCAGGCACGCCGCCGCGTCGCCCCGGACGAAACGGCGCAGGGGCATCTCCGCAAGGAGGCACGCCAACATCACCGGGATCCGCCCCGCCGGCACGAGACGGGACAGCACGAGCACCGACACCTGGTGCGTGTCGAGCCTCTCCTGCGCGTGTACGAGCCGATCGGGCGTCGCCCGGGACCGCAGCCCGGACAGCCACCGCGAGCCATTTCGGGAACGGACGCCGCGCTGCCCCAGCCAGTACAGCCCGGTGTCGCCGAGCAGCGCGGCGAGCGCCGAGACCAGGAAGACGAAGAGGAGCGAGAACGGCGACGACTGGTGGAAGGCGACGACCGCCGCCGAACTGACGATCGCGCCCGTCGGCACCACCGGCACCAGCGCCCCGAGCGCCACCAGCAGGAACAACGAGGGGTACCCGACCGCCTGCTGCGTCGACTCCGGCGGCAGCTCGCGCACCGCCGCCGCCACCCCGGCGAGCCCACCGATCACCGTGCGACCTCCGGGCGCGCCCGGCCGCCGTGGTCCAGGAGGTGAACCGCCACCTTCGGCGCGAGCTGGGCCGCGTGGCGGACGAACTCGTCGCCCGGCGCGTGGAACTCGTGCGGCCGGACCCCGTCGAGCCCGATCGGCCAGTACGTGCCGTAGTGCACGGGCACCGCCGCCGCCGGGGAGAGCGCGGCGAGCGCCTCGGCCGCCCGCCCCGCGTCCAGGTGCCCCTGCCCGAGATAGGGCCCCCAACCGCCGACCGGCAGCAGCGCCACGTCCACCGGGCCCACCGCTTCGGCCATGTCGTCGAAGAGCCCGGTGTCCCCGGCGAAGTACGTGCGCGCCTCGCCCGCCACGACGTATCCGAGCGCGGGGGCACGGTGCGGCCCCACCGGCAGGCGCCGCCCGTCGTGGAGCGCCGGGACGGCCCGCACCGTCACGCCCTCGACCGTCACCTCGTCACCGGGCCCCATCTCGGTCAGCCGCAGCCCGTACCCGTCGAGCCGGCGCAGGCCCGGTACGGCGGCCCGTGCACCGTGCGGCACGAGGACCTGCGTGCCCGGTGCGAGCCGGGCCAGCGAGGGGAGGTGGAGGTGGTCGGCGTGCAGGTGCGAGACGAGGACGGCCTCGGCGCGGGCGGCCTCGGGGGGCGGCACCGCACCGCGCCGCCGGCGCAGATGGGCGAGCCGCCGCGCGAACAACGGGTCGGTCAGGAAGCGGACCCCGGAGTCCTCGACCGTGCAGGTCGCATGGCCCCACCAGGTGACCTCCACCGGCATGCCGCCTTCCGCTCTCGGGTGCTCCGGACCGTGGTGCCCGACGTCCACGACCGTTCCGCACCTCCGTAACGAGGGTAAATGTCCGGAGCGTGCTCCGGAGGATGTTCGGCCGTGCGGATCCCCAGTAGGGTCGGTCCATGGACGACGTTCGGGTGGCGGCGATCGCCAGCCTCACCCCGCTCGAAGAGCTGGACAGCGACCCCTTCCTCGTCGACACCCGCGGTCAGCACGCAGCGTGCGCCCGCTGGGCCGACGACAAGGGGTACGTGCTCACCCGTCAGTTGCTGTGCTACGGCATCCGGCCCGACCACGAGGCGCTGTGGGCGGACGTCGAGGCCGGGGCGGTCGACCTCTTCGTCGCCGCCAACGAGAGGGTCCTCGCCCGTGCGGTGACGTCCGTGTCCGGATTCCGCGCCGAGTGCGAGCGGCGCGGAATCCGCGTCGAGACCGCCTGCCGGGTCGAGCCGACGTACGACGCGGCGGCCAAGGCCGGGGTGCACCGGCGCCTCTCGATGCCGACCGCCGGGTACGACGGCTCCTGAAGCCGGCCCCGCCGGAGCGCGCCGTCCTGACACGCTCGGGCCGTTCGCGGTCGCCCGTTTCCTGCCCCCGCCACGGGCGTTGTGCCACGCTTGAGGAAGGAAACGGGCGAAAGGTGACGCGGGCGTGGGTGACGGGCGATGGGGTGGCGCCGACCGTTGGCGGTCCGCGGGCAGGGCACTGGCACGGGTGGTCGTGGTCTGGGCGGCGTCCACGCTCACCCTGCTCCTCCTCGCCGGGCTGCTGCCCGACGTCCAGCTCCAGTCCCCCGACGGCGACAGCCTCACCCGCACGGCGCTCACCGCCGCCTGGGCCGCCGGTGCGTTCGGCCTGCTCGGCGCACTCGTGTGGCCGCTGATCGTCCGGGCCCTCCTCCTCGTTCCGGCCCTCGTGCTCGGTCTGCTCGTCTTCTTCCTCAACGGTTCCCTGCTGCTCGTCGCGCTCCGGCTGATCCCCGACGGGCGCGGTGCCGCCGACCCCGAGACCGCCGTCGTGGTCGCCGCGGTCATGTCCGCCGTCGCCTCCGCCACCGCCACCGCCCTCGCCGTCCGCGACGACGACGCCTACCGGCGCCGGCTCTACCGGCTCACCGGCCGCACCCGCCCGCGCGATCCGGGCGACACGGCCCATGCCGTGCCCGGCACGGTCTTCCTCCAGCTCGACGGCGTCGGCCACCACGTGCTCCGCACCGCCGTCGACAACGACCTCATGCCGACCGTCGCCGGATGGCTCGGCAGCGGCCACCTGCTCACTCCCTGGCGCACCGACTGGTCCAGCCAGACCGGCGCGAGCCAACTCGGCATCCTGCACGGATCCAACGAGGACGTGCCCGCCTTCCGTTGGTACGAGAAGGACACCGGTCGGCTCATGGTGTCGAACCGCCCGGCGAGCGCCGTGGAACTCCAGCGCCGCGCCGTGCAGCGCACCGGGGACGGCGGCCTCCTCACGTTCGACGGGGCGTCCCGGGGCAACCTCTTCAGCGGCGGCGCCGACCAGCTCGCCCTCGTCCTCTCCATGGCCGCCCGTCGCGGTCGCCGCAACCGCTCCCGGGCCGGCTACTTCGCCTACTTCTCCGATCCGGCCAATGCCGTCCGCACCGCCGGATCGCTCGTCGCCGAATGCCTGCGCGAGATGGGACAGTCCACGCGGGCGCTGCTGCGCAGGGAGACCCCGAGGGTCTCCCGCGGGGGCACGTACCCCTTCGTCCGCGCCTTCGCGACGGTGGTCGAGCGGGACGTCGTGGTCTCCGCCGTGATGGGAGACGTGCTGGCCGGCCGCACCGCCGTGTACGCCGACCTGGTCGCGTACGACGAAGTGGCCCATCATTCGGGCCCGCACGGCCGGGACGTCGACCAGGTGCTGAAGCGCCTCGACCGTGCGATCGGGCTCATCGCCACGGTCGCCGAGCACGCCCCCCGCCCCTACCGGATCGTGCTCCTCTCCGACCACGGGCAGAGCCCCGGCGAGACCTTCGAGTCGGCGTACGGACTGACGCTCAAGGACCTCGTCCGGGCCGGGTGCGGGCTCCCCGTGTCACGCCGCGTACGACGCACCCGCAGCGGCTCGGAGGCGCGGGACGCGGCCAGGGACGCACTGCGCAGCGCCCTCCACCGACCCGTGGACGAGGGCGGGGAAGCGGCGGGGGAGCTGCCCGCCCGGTCCTCCGAACCCGTCGTCCTCGCCTCGGGCAACCTGGGGCTCGTCTCCTTCCCCGACGTGCCGCACCGGATGACCCGCGAGGAGATCGACCGCCGCCATCCCGCGCTGCTTCGCACCCTCGCGAACCATCCGGGCATCGGCTTCGTGCTCGTGGCGAGTGCCGAGCACGGCTCGGTGGTGCTCGCCCGCGGCGGGGCGGAGGTACCGGTCGCCGCCCTCGCGGACGACGGGCCGCTCGCCGCCTTCGGACCGGGAGCGGCCCGGGCGGTGCGACGCACGGACGGCTTTCCGCACGTCGCGGACATCATGGTCAATTCGATGTGCGACCCGGAGACCGGAAGCGTGCACGCCTTCGAGGAGCAGATCGGCTCGCACGGTGGCCTCGGCGGGGAGCAGTCGCACGCCTTCCTGCTCTCGCCGCCGGACCTTTCGCCGCCGGTGGAGTCGGGAGAGGAGCTGGTGGGGGCCGAGCAGGTGCACCGGGTGCTGCGGCGGTGGCTGCGCGAGTCCTCGGGGCCACAGGTGCCGCTCGACCCGACGCCCCCGCGGGGCCCGGCGGAGGCGCCACCCGCCACGGACCCGCCGTCGGTCCTTCCGGCCGACGAACGGTTCGCGCGGGACGACAGCCACTGAACCCGACCTCCGCCCGCCACGGGGC